>JANZZG010000008.1 GCA_026419515.1 Methylophilaceae bacterium | reverse complement strand
TCCAGTTTGGCGCGCCGGCATCCGCGTCATCGTCACCTCCACCCCCGCCGGAGCCTGGCGCGCCCAGATTGAGCGTGGTGAATTTGGCCACGTTGCCGCGCAGGGTGCCGGTGCCTTGCAGGTTGAGGATGTTGTTGCCGGCGCCGCTGGTCGCCGTGATGTTGCCGGTGAAGCCATCGCCGGAGAGGGTGATTTCGTTCTTCGCCCCGGATACATCGGTGATGCTGATGTTGCCGGTGAACGTGCCACTGTTCTCGATCACATTGTCGCTGGACACCGTGCCGCTCAAGTTCGTTGCGAGGCCGAAAGTCGCGTTGCTGTAGCTGGAACTGGCATTGGTGATATTGAGGTTGCCGGTGAAAGTCCCGGTGTTTTCGAAGGTGAAACGCTTGTCACCACGGATGATGTAGCCGCTGCCCTGCACCGTGTTGTTGGAGGCGGTGCCGTCTTCGCGCTTGATGAGCGTCAGGGTGCCTGAAGCCGTGCCGTAGGTGGTATCGCGCTGATCCACGTCGATGTTGCCGGTCAGCGTGCCGCTGTTTTCGAGTTCGTGTTCGCCGTTGGAGAGCCAGATGTTGCCGATGATAGTGCCGTTGTTGGTGATATTGCTGTTTTCCTGCCCGGTGTGGCTGTTGATGGTCAGGCGGGAATTGAGGCCAGCGGTGATGGCTGCAGCGGAGCCCAGCGTGTTGCTAGTCGTGTCGCCCACCGTGCTCAACAGATACCAGCGCAGGGCGTTGCCGTTGACGGCGAGGATATCGCCATGGATGGTGCCGTTGTTGGTGAGATTGAGTTCGCGGATTTCGCCGCCGTTGGACACCGAGCCGATGGCGAAGCCCTTGCCGTATTTCTCTGCGTTGCTCATGTTGGCGAATGTACTAGCGCTGGCTACAGCAGCTGCATTGGACAGGTGCTCGATCAGCCCATCGTTGACGATGTTCTTTTCCCCGGCGCGCATGTAGAAGGTACCGCTGTAGTCGCCCTTGCTGCGGATGATGCCGGTGCTGGCGTTGTAGACATTGAGCACCTCGGCTTCTTCCTGGGTGTTGACCGCGTTGGCCAACCCCAGCGTGGTGGCGGTGAAGTTCAGTCCGGCGGAAGTGGCCGTCGGGTTGCCTGTGGCTGTGACAGCAACCGGCGTCAGCGCCTGGGTGCGCTCGGCCTCGATCAGCCCGGCGTTGCGGATATCCAGCCGCAGCACGGTGCCTCCTTCCTCGATGGCATAGGCGTTGCCGATGCCGGCATGGGTGACCTTGATGACGCCGGTCGCGGCATTGTCGATCAGATAATCGCCCGCGACCGAGGTGCGGATGCCGTAGATGGCCGAGTTGTAAGGGGCGGCGGGCGAAGTGTCCGAGGTGCTGAGTTCCGACGGTTGCAATCGGCTGGCGATGGTGCCGGCATTGTTGACCACGTTGTTGTAAAAGTGGCTGCTGCCAAACAGCGCAGCGGCATTTCCGGTAAAGCTTTTGTTGGTCCCCTGGCCATAATTGGAGACGATGGAGTAGACGAGCGGAAGGCTGCTACTGCCTGGACCAGCAAAGTTGCTGCTCAACGTCCCCTCTACCAGCAGCAGACGGTTCGTCGCATCGTAGGCGACGATTTTGTAGGACTCGCCAGGCACGAAATCACTGTCGGAGGCGTCCCAGCGGCCGAAAACCAGACTCTGGCCGACCAGAGAATTGGTGAGCGTGCCGGTATTGAGCTTGACCAGCGTGCCTGTCGTGCCAGAGCCGTAGGTCAACGTCACTGCCGTATTGCCGGGAAGATTGATGGTCGTCCCTGAATTGACCGTCGCCACTACGGTGGATCCGTTCGCCCCAAGCAGATTCACGCTGCTGCCCAGTGTCTGGGTGGCAAACACCGTCGATGCGGAAGCGTTGGTGGTGGAAGCACCCATGGTCACTGCAGTGCGCGTATTGTCCACGTTCCGGTAATTCGCCAGTAGGGCGTTCTGGTTGACGGTCAGGGTCCGCCCGTGGCCATCGAATTGCAGCAGGATACTGCCCCCGGTGGCATAAGTGGTGCCGCCAGCATTGGTCTGGTCGACGTAGGTCGAGGTATCGCTGACTGTCACGTTGGCTGCCGCGCCATCGTCGTTATTGTTGTTGCAGCGAATTTGTGGGGAGGTGGCCATGCCTGCCGTACCCGTGCAGTCGGCATACACATTCCCCGCCATCATCACCGGCAGCGCTGCCGCCACGGCCACCACCACCGCTTTGCGGCGCATTTCCGTTAACTTCTTCTGACTCATGGTTCGTTTACTCCTCGTTCTGGTTTTATCGGGTTCCCCGCCCGGTCATGGCGTGGGACTGGTCCTACCATGCAAACGTCATGCCACATTTGTTTTGTGAAATAAAACAGATGGTTATGTTTTTAATCCACTTTCCGGCTGGGCGCGGTGGTTGTCTGTAGCCGGAAGCTGGGTGTCGTGCAGCCACCGGGAAGGGTTGTGGCATCACCGGGCGTTCTTCATGCTAGAATCCGCAGGTTTTCGATGCGCATGGCAGTTTGGGAGCCATCGTGCTTTTTTGATCTGAGGAAGGAACATGCAAGCAACCGTTGAAACCATCAGCAACCTCGAGCGCCGTTTGACGGTGGCGATGCCGATGCAGCCGATCGAGGAGGAAATCAGCAGGCGTCTGAGTCACTTGGCACGTACGGTCAGAATGGCGGGTTTTCGGCCAGGCAAGGTGCCGATGAAGCTGGTGGTGCAGCAGTATGGCCAGCAGGTGCGCCAGGAGGTCATTTCCGACAAGGTCGAAGAGACATTGAATGACGCCATCCGGCAGCATGCCTTGAAAGTGGCCGGATATCCTACCATCGAGCCCAAGCCTTACCTCGAAGGAGCAGAGCACTACGAGTATGTGGCGACGTTCGAGGTCATGCCGGAAGTGCAGATCGGTGATTTGTCGGGAATCGTCATCGAACGTCCGAAGCTGAAAGTGGTGGAAGCCGATGTCGACAAGACCATCGAAATCCTGCGCAAACAGCGCGCAACCTACGAGCCGGTGGAACGCGGGGCGGAAATGGGGGATCGCATCGAGATCTTGTTCAGTTCCGTGGTCGATGGCCAGAAAGTGGAAGACAGCGCAGGCAAGACTGTTGCCATGGTGTTGGGCGAGGGTGGGCGCCTCACTGGTTTCGACGACAATCTGGTGGGAGCCAAAGCCGGGGAATCCCGTGCTTTCGAGCTGATTCTGCCTGCAGATTATGCTCGCCAGGAGCTGGCGGGCAAGACCATCCGTTATGAGGTCGAGGTCGCGTCCGTGGCGGCCCCCAGGTTGCCTGAAGTCGATGCCGAATTCGCCCGAGAGCTGGGCGTGGAAGATGGCGATGTGAAGAAAATGCGCGCCGAGATCAAACAGAGTTTGCAGGACGAGGTCGACAAACGCATCAAGGCGATTGTCAAAAATCAAGTGATGGAGGGATTGTTGAGTGTCGTCACCCTGGAGCTGCCCAAGTCATTGGTGAACATGGAAATTGGGCGGTTGATGGAGGCGGCGCGGCAAGGGTTGCGGCAACGCGGGCTGGAGCCCGATGGGCTCGGCCTGACGCCAGCGATGTTTGAGGAACAGGCGGCGCGCAATGTCAAGCTGCGGTTGATCGTGGCTGAGCTGGTGCGTAGTAATGCGTTACAAGCGACACCAGCGCAGGTGCGTGCCAAGGTGGAGGAGTTCTCCCGCAGCTTCGAGCAACCGGAAGAAGTGGTGAACTGGTATTACGCCGACCCCCAGCGTTTGAACGAGCCGGCCGCCCAGGCAACGGAAGACAATTTGATCGACTGGGTGCTGGAGCGCGTCAAGGTGAAGGACAAGAAAATCGGTTTCGATGAGTTGATGGCGCAACCACAGGCTTGATCCGTATGGAGCATTTGACGATGACACAAGCATCTTGGGAGCCGCAGGGATTGGGCTATATCCCGATGGTGATCGAGCAAAGTGGCCGAGGCGAGCGCGCCTACGACATTTACTCGCGCCTGCTCAAAGAACGGGTGATTTTTCTGGTGGGGCCGGTCAATGACATGACGGCCAACCTGGTGATCGCCCAGCTGCTGTTTTTGGAGGCAGAGAACCCGGATAAGGACATTTCGCTCTATATCAACTCACCCGGGGGCTCTGTGACGGCGGGGTTGGCCATCTATGACACCATGCAGTTCATCAAGCCCGATGTCAGCACGCTGTGCATCGGCCAGGCGGCCAGCATGGGCGCCTTGTTGCTGACCGCCGGCGCGGCAGGCAAACGCTATTGTCTGCCCAATTCGAGAGTCATGATTCATCAGCCCATGGGCGGGTTTCAGGGCCAGGCCTCGGACATTGAAATTCACGCCAAGGAAATCCTATTCTTACGCTCGCGCCTCAATGAGATCTTGGCCAAGCATACCGGCCAGACGGTGAAAACCATCGAGAAAGATACCGATCGCGACAATTTCATGAGCGCGGAACAATCCCTGAAATATGGCATCGTAGATAAAGTGATTGGCACACGCGCCGATACTGTATAACATCGCACCTGCACGACTAATTGGAGTAAGAAGGTCTCATGTCCAGCAAATCCAATGGCCAGAAGCTGCTTTATTGCTCTTTCTGCGGGAAGAGTCAGCACGAAGTGCGTAAGCTGATCGCTGGACCTTCGGTGTTCATCTGCGATGAGTGTGTGGATTTGTGCAACGACATCATTCGCGAAGAAGCGCAGGCCGAAGGTGCGCGCGCGCATCACAATCGTTTGCCGACCCCCAGGGAGATCTGTGACATCCTGGATCAGTACGTCATCGGTCAGGAACGTGCAAAAAAAATCCTGGCCGTGGCCGTATATAACCATTACAAGCGGCTCGAGCAGGCGGGGCAGGGCAAAGACGACGTCGAGATTTCCAAGAGCAACATTCTTCTGATCGGCCCTACGGGTTCTGGCAAGACGTTGTTGGCGCAGACACTGGCTCGCCTGCTCGACGTGCCGTTCGTGATCGCCGATGCGACGACGCTGACGGAAGCCGGCTACGTTGGCGAGGACGTCGAGAACATCATGCAGAAACTGCTGCAAAAGTGTGATTACGACGTCGAGAAAGCGCAGCGGGGTATCGTCTATATCGACGAAATCGACAAGATTTCGCGCAAATCCGAAAACCCCTCCATTACCCGTGACGTTTCCGGGGAAGGGGTACAGCAGGCGTTGCTCAAGTTGATTGAAGGAACGATTGCCTCCGTGCCTCCCCAAGGGGGGCGCAAGCACCCCAATCAAGACTTCGTGCAGATCGATACGACGAACATCCTGTTCATCTGTGGTGGTGCATTTGATGGGCTGGACAAGGTGATCCGCAGTCGCTCCGAAAAAGGCGGTATCGGCTTTGGCGCAGAGATCAAAAGCAAGCAGGATGAAAAGACCGTGGGGGAGATCCTGTGCGATGTCGAGCCCGAAGACCTGATCAAGTATGGCCTGATTCCCGAATTCGTCGGGCGATTGCCGGCAGTCGCCACTTTGGAGTCCTTGGACGAGTCGGCCCTGATGCGTATCATGGTGGAGCCGAAGAATGCGCTCACCAAGCAGTATCAAAAGTTGTTCGCGATGGAAGGCGTGGAGCTGGAATTCCGCGAAGAGGCATTGCGTACCATCGCGAAAAAGGCCCTGGAACGCAAAACGGGTGCGCGAGGACTACGCTCCATCATGGAGAACGTGCTGTTGGAGGTGATGTTCGATCTGCCTTCGATGCGCAACGTGAGCAAAGTGGTCGTGGACGAAGGGGTGGTTTTGGGTCTGAATCCGCCCATCTTGATATATTCCGATTCTCCCAAACGGGCTGAATCGGGTAGTAGATAGACCGACCGCCAAACAGGCGGGGTTGAATTGCCCCATCCTGTCCCCATTTGCTATGCTGTGCCCAATGCATAGTGTTCTAACCTTGATTTGAGAGTCTATTCATGGCCATGAGTGATCCTGATTTGCCCACCCCTCAAGAGCCTTCGTTGTTTCCGTTGCTGCCCTTGCGTGACGTGGTGGTTTACCCTCATCTGGTGATTCCACTGTTCGTTGGTAGGGCAAGATCGGTGCGCGCCTTGGAATTGGCGCTGGAAAACGACAAGAAAATCCTGCTGGTCGCTCAAAAGTCGGCCAACGAGGATCAGCCCGGGCCTAAGGACTTGTATGAGATCGGTACCCTGGCCACCATTTTGCAAATGCTCAAGCTGCCCGATGGCACGGTGAAAGTGCTGGTCGAAGGCGTGCGTCGTGCCCAGGTAGTGGAGTTCGTGCAAGGCGAAGACAGTTTTGCCGCACGCGTGATCTTTCCAGAAGAAAGTCATTCTGCCTCTGAAACCGAGATACTGGCGCTGATGCGCGCCGTGTTCTCGCAGTTTGACCAGTTCGTCAAAATCAACAAGAAAATTCCGCCCGAGATTCTGACGTCTTTGGCCAGCATCGAAGATCCGGGTCGGCTGGCTGATACGATTACGGCCCACCTGGTGCTCAAGTTGGAGGAGAAGCAAAAAATCCTTGAAATGTTCGATGTGGCCCAGCGCTTGGAACACCTTCTGCGTTTGCTGGAGATCGAAATCGACATCCTGCAGGTGGAAAAGCGCATTCGCGGTCGTGTCAAGCGCCAAATGGAAAAGAGTCAGCGCGAGTACTACCTCAACGAGCAGGTCAAGGCGATCCAGAAAGAGTTGGGTGAACAGGACGAAAGTGCCGAGATTGAAGAGCTCGAACGACGCATTCGTGCTGCTGGCATGACGAAAGAAGCCCGTGCCAAAGCGGAGAACGAGCTGAAAAAACTCAAAATGATGTCGCCCATGTCGGCCGAAGCCACGGTGGTGCGCAATTACATCGATGTGCTGACCAGTCTGCCCTGGAAGAAAAAGACCAAAATCAGCAAGGATCTCAAGGCCGCCGAAAAAATACTCGACGCGGACCATTATGGTTTGGACAAAGTCAAGGAACGCATCATCGAGTATCTCGCCGTACAGCAACGCGTGGACAAGCTGAAAGCGCCCATTCTGTGTCTGGTGGGGCCACCCGGAGTCGGCAAGACCTCACTCGGGCAGAGTATTGCCAAGGCTGTCAATCGCAAGTTCGTGCGGATGGCGCTGGGTGGCGTGCGTGACGAATCCGAAATTCGTGGCCATCGCCGCACCTACATCGGTTCCATGCCTGGCAAGGTACTACAAAGCATGATCAAGGTGGGCGTGCGTAACCCGCTGTTTTTGCTCGATGAAGTAGACAAGATGGGCATGGATTTCCGGGGTGACCCTGCATCCGCTCTGCTGGAGGTGCTAGACCCGGAGCAGAACCACACTTTTTCCGACCATTACGTGGAAGTCGAATACGATTTGTCCGACGTGATGTTCGTGGCGACGGCCAATTCGCTCGACATCCCGGCGCCGCTACTGGACCGCATGGAAATCATCCGGCTGGCGGGCTATACGGAAGACGAAAAAGTCAATATCGCCATCAACCACCTGATTCCCAAGTCGTTGAAGACGCATGGTCTCCGGCCGTCGGAAATCGCGATCTCCGAGGCGGCGATACGTGACATCGTGCGCTATTACACCCGTGAAGCGGGGGTGCGTGGTTTGGAGCGCGAAATTTCCAAGATCTGCCGTAAAGTGGTCAAGGAACTGCTGACCGGCAAAAAAGCGGGGACGCGTCGTGTCACCATCAGCCCTCGCAACCTGGAAAAATATTTGGGGGTGCGCCGGTATGAGTTCGGTCTCGCCCAAAAGGAAAATCAGGTTGGGCAAGTGACGGGGTTGGCGTGGACCGAATTCGGAGGTGAGCTGTTGACGGTCGAAGCCGTCACCATGCCGGGTAAGGGGAAGACCATTACCACCGGCAAGCTGGGCGAGGTGATGCAGGAGTCCATCCAGGCGGCCATGTCAGTGGTGCGGGCGCGCTCCAGGCTGCTCGGTATTCCGACCGATTTTTACGAAAAGACCGACATCCATATCCATTTGCCTGAAGGCGCGACTCCCAAGGATGGCCCTTCCGCCGGCATTGCGATTTGTACTGCATTGGTTTCGGTGCTGGCAAACATCCCGGTGCGCGCCGATGTGGCGATGACCGGGGAAATCACGCTGCGCGGCGAGGTGCTTCCCATCGGCGGCTTGAAGGAAAAACTTTTGGCGGCACACCGCGGCGGCATCAAGACCGTGTTGATTCCAACCCAAAATGTCAAGGATTTGGTGGAAATTCCAGACAATGTCAAAAGCCACCTGGACATCCGCCCGGTCAAGTGGATCGACGAGGTGTTCGAAATCGCTCTGGAACGTGTTCCCCAGCCCGTTGAAGAGAATGCGCAAACCCTGCCGGTGGCAATTCCTGAGAATCAGGGAGAGCCGGCTGCGATGACGACACACTAGGCACGTTTCCTGCCCGTTTCCGCGCATGCCCTGCATTGCTCAAAAGGCTTGACACGGGCTTTTCCCGCTTGCTATAAAGCGGTCTGCAGGGGAACGACTACCTGTCTATCACTCAAACATTGTGGAAAGGGGATTACACGTGAACAAGTCTGAACTCATCGAACAAATTGCCAAGGGCGCCGGGGTATCCAAGGCTTCTGCGGGTCGTGCTCTGGATGCTGCCACTTCTGCCATCGCAAAAGCGCTCAAGAAAGGCGAAACGGTGACTTTGATTGGCTTCGGTACCTTTTACGTCGGCAAGCGTGCAGCACGCAATGGCCGTAATCCACGCACTGGTGAAACCATCAAGATCAAGGCTGCGAATTCCCCGAAGTTCAGGGCTGGCAAGGCACTCAAGGATGCTGTAAACTAACAGGTCAAATTGCGTCGTCGCCAGAGAGGGTGCTTAGCTCAGCTGGTAGAGCGTCGCCCTTACAAGGCGAATGTCGGCGGTTCGATCCCGTCAGCACCCACCAACACTGCGTCATACGGAGTGGTAGTTCAGTCGGTTAGAATACCGGCCTGTCACGCCGGGGGTCGCGGGTTCGAGTCCCGTCCACTCCGCCAAGTAGCTCTGGTCCGGATTTGATTTGCTTACAAGCGAACCCAAAGGGCACAGGATTGTGCCCTTTTTGTTTGTGAGATGGAAGAAACACGCTGCGGCCGAAAGCCGTCGTGAGTTGTATGTCATAATCTTTGTTTAGACATGCGCAAAGGATCACCATGTTAGAAACCATTCGCGAGCGCTCGCAAAGCTGGATTGCAAAGCTGATTCTGGCATTGATCACGGTTCCGTTTGCGTTGTGGGGGATTGATTCCTACCTACGGGAGGCGGGATCGAATGTCGCCGTGGCCAAAGTGGACGGCCAATCGATTACGGCGCAGCAGTTCGCCCGGTCTTTGCAAGAATGGCGCGATAGCCTGATGAAAGGAAATAGCGCGCCCAATGCGATGGACACGCCCGAATTACGCAGTGCAGTGCTCGAACGGTTGATCAACACGCGTCTTCTGGCAGCCGAGGCGAAACGCGGCGGTTACGCCATTTCCGACGATCAGCTCGCCAAGTTTGTGGTGTCCATGCCAGAGTTTCAAAAGAATGGTCGCTTTTCTCAAGAGGTGTATGACCAAGTGTTGATGGCAAATGGGCTCACCCCAAGCCAGTTTGAGGCGAGGATGCGCGAAGAGCTTTTGATTCAGCAGGTGCAGAATGGGATCGCCGGGCTTGCTTTCGTCCCGCATGCCGTCGCAGACGTGGCCTTGCGATCGCACTACCAGCGACGTGAGATCAGTGTGTTTGCGTTGCGCCCCGAGGATTATCTGGCACAGACCCAAATCAAACCAGAAGAATCGAAGGCTTACTACGACCAGCATCCGGATGAGTTCCGCGTCCCAGAACAAGTCAAGCTGGAGTTTTTGGTCTTTTCCGTCAACAATCTCATCCCTTCCATGCAGGTGAGTGACGAGGAGGCAAGGAAGTTTTATGAAGAAAACGCCAGTAAATTCCAAGAGGACGAGGAACGCCATGCCCGCCATATCCTGATTACCTACGGCAATGACAAGGCGGTGGCACGAAAAAAAGCCGAGGCGGTGTTGGCTGAAGTCAGGAAGTCCCCCGAAAACTTTGCGGCTTTGGCCAAGAAATATTCGCAGGATCCGGGTTCGGCGGACAAAGGGGGTGATTTGGGCCCCATCAAGCGTGGCTTGATGGTCAAACCGTTTGAAGACGCGGTGTTTGCAATGACGCCTGGCAGCATCAGCGATCTGGTCGAGACCGAATTCGGTTACCACATCATCCAAGTGACGGAAGTCAAAGGAGGCGGCCAGACTTTTGAGACGCTACGGCCGCAAATCCGCGCCGAGCTGATGTATCAAAAGGCTCTTGCCAAATTCGCCGAGGCAGCCGAAACATTCAGCAACACCGTCTATGAGCAATCCAGTAGTCTCGAGCCGGCGGCCCAGGCACATGGATTGCAGGTCCAGAAGACCGACTGGGTGTCGAGGCAGGATATCGCCAAATTTTTCAGGAACGACAAATTGGCTGCAGCGGTGTTTTCAACCGAGGTGCTCAAGGATAAGCGCAATACCGAGGCGGTGGAGATTTCGCCCAATACTCTGGCGGCCGCACGTGTCACTGACTACAGACCGTCCAGCATCAAGCCGTTTGAAACTGTACGCGCCACGATCGAAGACAAGCTCAAGCGTGCGCAGGCAATCAAGCTTGCACAGCAGCAGGGCGAAAAGACGCTGGAAGCGTTGAAAAAAGGAGAGGCGGTGAAGCTGGAATGGACCACGCCCGTCATGGCGGATCGCGCCAACCCGCAAGGGCTGACCGAGCAGGTGGTCGCGCAGGCTTTTCGTATGGATGCTCGCCGGTTACCCACCTATGGGAGCGTATCCGCGGCGGATGGTAGTCATGTGCTGGTTCGGTTGAGTGCGGTGGAAGATGGATTGCAGGACCTGGATGCGGATGCGCTGAAAAGGGCTCGTGAGGATTACGTCGCAGAGCTTGGAGCGGAATACCTTGCTGCCTTCATGAACGGATTGCGTAGTAAAGCCAGCATCAAGATCAATCGGGAACTGCTGGCAAGCAAGACCCAGTAAGGGAATCTCGCATGGTGCGTACCCGTTTCGCCCCGAGTCCAACGGGGTTTCTACACATCGGTGGAGCCAGGACTGCATTGTTCTCCTGGGCTTACGCTCGACGCCATGGCGGACGATTCATTCTGCGTATCGAGGATACCGATATCGAACGTTCCACGCCTGAAGCCGTACAGGCCATTTTGGATGGGATGCGATGGCTGGGTTTGGATTATGACGAAGGACCTTATTTCCAGACGCAGCGATTGTATCGTTACAAAGAAGTGATCCAGCAAATGTTGGAGGCAGGCACGGCCTATCATTGCTATATGTTGCCTGAAGCGCTGGAGCGTATGCGGGCATCACAAATGGCGGCCGGCCTGAAACCCAAATATGATGGGACCTGGCGCCCAGAGCCAGGAAAAAGGTTGCCGACTCCGCCTTCCGGCGTGCAACCGGTGGTGCGGTTCAAGAATCCCTCGACAGGGGAGGTGACCTGGGATGATCTGGTGAAAGGGCGTATCACGTTTTCCAACGAGGAACTGGACGACTTCGTCATCGCGCGTGCCGACGGCACGCCGACCTACAATTTCTGCGTGGTGGTGGACGACTGGGACATGGGCATCACCCATGTCATCCGGGGAGACGACCATGTCAGCAATACCCCACGCCAGATCAACCTGTTTCGTGCGCTCGGCGCCAAAGTGCCACAATATGCGCACTTGTCCATGATTTTGGGAGAAGACGGACAAAAGCTGTCGAAACGCCATGGGGCGGTGAGCGTGATGCAGTATGACCAAGAAGGGTACCTGCCGGAAGCGGTACTCAATTACCTGGCCAGGTTGGGTTGGTCGCATGGCGACGCTGAAATTTTCGATATGGCGCAGTTTTGTCAGTGGTTCGATCTCGACCACATTACACCATCTGCCGCTCAGTTCAATAAGCAGAAGCTCAATTGGCTCAATGCGCATTACCTCAAACAGGCTGACAATGCCCGGCTGGCAGCAAACGTGGAAAAACGTCTGGAGGCGCGTGGGATCGATACCAAAAACGGTCCGGACCTGTCGGCGGCCATCGACCTGTACAAGGCGCGCGTATCCACCCTGAACGAGCTGGCGGATGCGGTAGAGTATTTCTACAAGCAAATCCACCCTGCGCCAGAACTGCTTGAGCCGTACCTCACGGAAGAAATCCGGCCGGTGCTCAGGGCGCTGGCAGAAAAGCTGGCGACTTGCGACTGGTCGCAGACGGCGCTGCATGCGCTGATCCAGCAAGTGGTGACTGAAAATGGCCTGAAGTTTCCCAAGGTGGCGATGCCTTTGCGTGTGATGGTGACAGGAAGTACACAGTCGCCCAGCGTGGATGCCGTGCTTGCGATCCTGGGGCGCGAGGAAACGCTGCGGCGTCTCGGCTGCTACCTCTAAAACTCGACCGTTTCCTGCAGTTCGGGCACCCGCACGCTCCAGCCGAGCCGGTCTCGCACGGTGTTGGCGAATTCTTCCGCGATGCTGGATTCGCCATGCACCACGAAAGTCTGGCGTGGTGGTTTCCTGAAGTTTTGTAGCCAGCCCAGCAAGGCATCCCGGTCGGCATGGGCGGAAAGACCACCGATGGTGTAGATGTCGGCGCGCACTGGCACCTCGTGGCCAAAGATTTTTACCAGCTTCGCGCCATCCACCAGCCGACGTCCCAATGTCCCCATGGCCTGAAAACCCGTGATGACCACACTGCATTCCGGCCGGCCGAGATTCCAGCGCAGATGATGCTTGATACGCCCGGCGTCGCACATACCGCTGGCAGAAATGATGATGGCACCGGACCGGATCTCGTTCAGCGCCATCGATTCTTCCACGTCCTGCACGAAACGGATGTCCGGCATCTCCCGCCGCCGTTCCTGGCCCCAGGCCATGAGCTTCTGTGCTTCCTGATTGAACAGCTCGATGTGGCGCATGGTGATTTCGGTGGCAGACAGCGCCAGCGGCGAATCGACGTACACCTTGAGGTTTTCCAGTCGGCGCTGGCGCGTCAGGTCGATCAGCAGGTAGAGAATTTCCTGGGTACGGCCGACCGTAAACGCCGGGATGATGACATTGCCATGTTTGTGATCAATGGTGTGCCGGATGGCGTGCACGAATTCATCGATGGTGTCGGGCATGGCTTTGTGCAAACGGTTGCCGTAAGTCGACTCCACCAGCAGGATGTCAGTCGAATCGATACGGGCCGGACTGCGCAGTATGGGTCGATCCGGTTGACCGAGATCTCCGGAGAAAACGATCTTTTGTCGCTGGCCATCGTCTTCAACCCATACTTCGATGATCGCCGAGCCTATGATATGTCCCGCTTCGCGGAATTTGCACACGACCGTGTGATGAGGCCGGAGCTCGGTGTCATAAGCGACAGGCCGGATCAGTTTGAGTGCGCCTACGACATCCTTTTCCGAATAAAGTGGCGTGCCCGGCACGATGGAGCGCCGCCCGTTCGGGCGGTGGCGTTCCTCCCATTCCGCCTCCTTTTGCTGGATGTGGGCGCTGTCACGCAGCATGATGTCCAGTAGTTCCGCCGTGGCGGGGGTACAGTAAATCGGACCGTCGAATCCCAAGGCGGCCAGCTTGGGCAACATACCGGAATGGTCGATATGGGCATGGGTGAGCAGAACGAAATCGAGCCCAACCGGGTCGAATGCCGGAAACTGGAGGTTTTTCATGTCGGCTTCGCGCCCACCCTGGAACATGCCGCAATCCACCAGAAAACGGGTGGATGCGGTTTCGATGAGATAGCAGGAGCCGGTAACCTCAGCCGCGGCACCGTAGAATACGAGTTTCATGGGGCTTGCAATTAGGGACCGTCGTCCCCATAAAGGTAGCACGAAGCGGTCGACTTGAAGAGTCGGGATGGCAAAACAACCAAATTTCGCGTACAGTTCTCATTGAAGAGTTTAATCACACCCCACCAAAGAGGGAGAACAACATGTCCAGCAAAGGCCAAACACTCCAAGATCCTTTTCTCAATACGCTGCGCAAAGAACATGTGCCAGTGTCTATCTATCTTGTCAATGGAATCAAACTCCAGGGTCAGATCGATGCGTTCGATCAATATGTGGTATTGCTGAAGAACACGGTGACCCAGATGGTGTACAAGCATGCCATTTCCACCGTTGTGCCCAGTAGGCCGGTCAACATCCCGCATGGTCATGATCACCCAGGTTCTGAGGATTGATGCTGCAACGCCCTGAGGGTGGCGACGCTGCAGTACTGGTGAGCCTCGATTTCGGTGAAGCGGATCATCTCGATAGTTTGCAGGAACTGCGGAATCTGGCCACCAGCGCCGGCTTGGAAGTCTTGGCGGTCATCGAGGGCAAGCGGGACAAACCAGACCCGGCCTTGTTCATAGGTCGCGGCAAGGCCGAGGAAGTCGCTACTGCAGTGCGCGCGGGCGAAGCGCAGGTGGCGCTTTTCGACCACGAGCTTTCTCCGGCACAGCAGCGTAATCTGGAGAAAATGTTGGGATGTCGCGTGGTGGACAGAACCGGCCTCATCCTTGAAATTTTTGCGCAGCGCGCCAAAAGCCACGAAGGCAAACTGCAGGTCGAGCTTGCGCAGCTGGAGCACCTCGCGACCCGCCTGGTACGGAGTTGGACTCACCTGGAACGGCAGAAAGGGGGCATCGGCCTGCGTGGAGGCCCCGGTGAGACTCAGCTGGAGTTGGACAAGCGCATGATCCGCCAGCGGGTCAAACTGCTGAAGGAAAAACTGGCCAAGCTTCGTCAACAGCGCGGCATGCAGCGTCGGGCGCGGCGACGCTCGGGGGCCATGTCGGTTTCCCTGGTAGGGTATACCAATGCGGGCAAATCCACATTGTTCAACCGACTGACCCAGGCAAACGTCTATGTCGCCGATCAGCTGTTCGCGACCCTGGATACGACCTCACGCAAGCTGTTCATTCCGGATTGTGGGTTGGTCGTGCTGTCGGACACGGTGGGATTCATCCGCCACCTGCCCCATACCCTGGTAGAAGCGTTCGCTGCCACGTTGGAAGAGGCGGCCCAGGCCGATTTGTTGCTCCACGTGGTGGATGTGGCGAGCCCCTCACGTGAAGAGCAGATACGGGAGGTCAACAAGGTGCTGGCAGAAATCGGCGCGCAGCAGGTGCCGCAGTTATTGGTGATGAACAAGATCGATGCCGTGGGAATGGCGCCAGGAGTGGAACGTGATGAATATGGTAGAATTTCGAAGGTTTGGGTTTCTGCCCGGCAAGGCACCGGGATCGAACTGATCCGGCAGGCATTCGTTGAGCGCCGCCAGCCGGAGACCAAGCAGCCTTTGTCATCCGCTGTCCTGCAACTTTAGGAGTAACCATGGCCTCGAACGACCCCGGCTGGGGAGGTAAGAACAACGAAGGTCCGCCTGACCTGGATGAGATCATGCGCGACCTGACGCGCCGACTGAATGCGCTGTTCGGCGGCAAGAATCGGGCTTCCACGCCGCCTCCGGTGGAGCCTCCGGGTACGCGAAGAACTGGCGCGGGTTTTGTGCTGGCACTGATCGTGCTCATTTGGTTGGGTACCGGCTTTTATATCGTCGATCAGGGCAAACGTGGCGTGGTGTTACGATTCGGTAAACACGTGGAAACCACACTGCCTGGGCCACGCTGGCACATGCCGTTTCCCATCGAATCGGTGCATATCGTCAATCTGGAACAAGTACGCACGGTGGAAGTCGGCTATCGCAGTCATGGCGAAGGCGGGGCAGGTCGATCGCGCGAATTCAAGGAATCGTTGATGTTGACCGATGATGAAAACATCATCGATTTACAGTTTGCCGTCCAGTACAATCTGAAGAGCGCAGAAGATTTTTTGTTCAACAACCGTTTCTCTACGGATGCAGCGGGCAATATCGAGGCCAATACGGTGCGAGGCGTCGCGGAAACCGCGATTCGTGAAATCGTGGGCAAAAGCCGCATGGATTTCGTGTTGTATGAAGGCCGTGAGGAAATCGCGACCCGTGCCAAGAAGCTCATACAGGAAATTCTCGACCGTTATCAGGCGGGGATCAATGTCGTCAGTGTGACCATGCAAAACGCCCAGCCCCCTGAGCAGGTACAGGCGGCATTCGACGATGCGGTCAAAGCAGGACAGGATTTGGAGCGCCAAAAGAACGAAGGACAGGCGTACGCCAATGACGTCATCCCTAAAGCACGCGGGAATGCCGCCCGCTTGCTGGAAGAGGCGCAGGCATACAAGCAGCGCGTGATCAACGAGGCATTGGGGAATGCCAGCCGTTTCAGCCAGGTGCTCGCTCAATACGAAAAAGCGCCCCAGGTGACACGCCAAAGACTCTATCTGGAGGCCCAGGAAGAGATGTTGTCCAGTATCAGCAAAGTCGTGGTGGATCAGAAATCGGGCAGTGGCAGCCTGCTTTACCTGCCTTTGGACAAATTGATCGCTGCTTCGCCGCAGCCGGCGACGGTGCCCGCCGCGGCACCGGCGGCGGCACAGGCTCAAGCACCGGCTACTGCCGAAGCAGATGCGCGCACACGTGATGCTTTCCGTAACCGTGACCGGGAGTCCCGTCCATGAAGAATCTGGGTTCGTGGCTGACCGGGCTGATCGTTGCCCTGGTTCTGTTGAGTTTTTCGGCTTTCAGTGTCGATCAGCGCGAGTATGCCATCGTATTCCGCCTGGGCGAGATCGTGTCGGTAAAAGATGCGCCGGGGCTCTATTTCAAGCTGCCGCTAGTGGACAATGTGCGTTATTTCGAGAAACGCATCGTCACGCTGGACTGGCTGGAGCCAGACCGTTTCATTACCAGCGAGAAAAAGAACGTGTTGGTCGATTCGTTCGTCAAGTGGCGTATCGTCGACCCGGCCCGCTATTACGTTTCGGTACGGGGTGACGAGGCGCAAGCCGAAGCGCGGCTATCCCAAATGGTGAATGATGGCCTGCGTGCCGAATTCGGTAAACGCACCATACACGAAGTGATTTCGGGTGAACGTGCCGAAATCATGGAGATTCTGCGTGAAAAGGCGGATCGCGAGGCGCGCCAGATGGGGATACAAGTGCTCGATGTGCGCCTCAAGCGTGTCGACTTGCCTCAGGAGGTGAGCGATTCGGTCTATCGGCGTATGGAAGCCGAGCGCAAACGTGTGGCCAACGATCTGCGCTCTCAGGGCGCGGCGGCAGCCGAAAAAATCCGTGCCGATGCCGACAAGCAACGTGAAGTGATTCTGGCCGAAGCGTATCGCGAGGCGCAGCGCATCAAAGGCGAGGGGGATGCCAAGGCGGCTCAAATCTATGCCGAGGCTTATAGCCGCAATCCCGAGTTTTATGCTTTCTATCGTAGCCTCGAGGCCTATCGTAACAGTTTCAAGAACAAGACGGATGTCCTGGTGCTGGATCCGAGCTCGGAGTTTTTCAAGTATCTCAAGGATGCCGGCGGTCGCAAGTAAGGAGAGCGCTTGAACGAGAGTCTGCTCATGGCGTTGGGGCTTATGTTGGTACTGGAGGGGGCGCTGCCTTTGCTGGCCCCGTCGGCCTGGCGCCAAACTTTTCGTCGCATGATCGAGCTGAGGGACGGGCAGTTGCGTTTCGTCGGCCTGTCTTCCATGCTGGGTGGTCTCGTTCTCATCCTGTTGGTGAGCTGAAAGGGCCCGGTTTGCGCCACTGGCTATTGCCCGAGTACATCGAGGATGTGTTGCCCGCCGATGCGTGGCGCATCGAGCTGTTACGCCGCCGCCTCCTCGACTTGTTCCACCGCCATGGCTACCGCTTTGTCATTCCTCCTTTGCTGGAGTACGTGGAATCATTGACCACGGGGGTCGGTCGTGATCTCGATTTGTTGACTTTCAAGGTCGTGGATCAAATTTCCGGCCGATTGATGGGTATCCGTTCCGACATCACGCCTCAGACAGCGCGTATCGATGCGCATTTACTCAATCAGCAGGGGGTCACCCGCCTCTGTTACGCAGGAAGTGTGTTGCGTACTCAGCCAAGCGGCATGGCGCAAACCCGTCAGCCGTTGCAAGTCGGTGCAGAACTGTTCGGGCATGCCGGTATCGAAAGTGATCTCGAAATCCAACGTTTACTGGTCCAGGCGCTCAAACTGGTGGGGGTGGAAAAGCCACATCTGGATTTTAGTCACGTGGCGATTTTTCGGGCGTTGGTGACGCATGCAGGTATCGATCCCGTTCTGGAATCGGATTTGTTCGCTGCGTTGCAAGTCAAGGACACCAGCGCACTAGCGGAAATGACGGCAGGAATCGACAAGACTACACGCGAGGCGTTGCAGGTGCTACCCAGTCTGTATGGTGGGGCCGAGACATTGCAAGAAGCGCAGCGGCGTCTACCCCAATATGCCGAAATCAAGCAAGCTTTACAGGATCTGAGGCGTGTGGCACATGCCTTGTCCGACATGGAAGTCACGGTGAGCTTCGACCTTTCAGAGTTGAGGGGGTATCGCTACCACAGTGGTTTGGTGTTTGCCGCCTATGCCGAGGGTTGGTCTGGCGCTTTGGCACTGGGAGGGCGTTACGATGAGGTTGGACTGGCATTCGGTCGTCCGCGCCCGGCGACCGGTTTTAGCATGGACATGCGAGCCTTGATCGGCATGCTGCCGCCGATCGAGGAGAAGCGGGGAATACTGGCTCCCTATCGGGAAGATGCAGCATTGTCCCGCAAAATCGAAGAGTTACGGGCAGCGGGTGAAATCGTGGTAGTCGAACTGCCTGGCCATGAAGCCCATCGTGCCGAGTTGGGGTGCGACCGCATGCTGGTCCGGCGTGGGGAAGACTGGGAGATACTGCCCATCACACAGGGTTGAACATGGGAAAAAATGTCGTCGTTATCGGGACACAATGGGGCGATGAGGGCAAAGGCAAGATCGTCGACTGGTTGACCGACCATGCCCAAGGTGTGGTGCGTTTCCAGGGGGGGCACAATGCTGGCCATACTTTGGTGATTGGTCAGGGTGCAAAGCAGCGTGAATACAAACTCAACCTGGTACCGTCCGGCATCGTCCGCGCTGGTGTGCGTTGCTATATTGGGAATGGGGTGGTACTGGACGTCGGCCACCTACTGGAGGAAATCGAAGGGCTGGAAGCCGCCGGAATCGAAGTCAGGAACCGGCTCATGGTCAGCCCGGGCTGTCCGCTGATCTTGAGCTACCACGTCAAACTGGACAAGGCACGTGAAGCCGCGCGGGCACCCAACGACAAAATCGGTACGACGGGCAAGGGGATAGGTCCCGCTTATGAAGATAAGGTCGCACGTCGTGCGCTGCGGGTGTATGACCTGTTTTTCCCGGCACGTTTCGGTGAGAAGTTGCGCGGGGTCCTGGACTACCATAATTTCGTGCTGACCCATTATCTGAACGCCGAAGCAGTGGATTACCACGCAGAGTTCGATACCGCCATGGCGTATGCGGAGCAGATTCGACCGCTGGTGGGGGATGTCTCGGCGGCATTGTATGCAGCGCATCAGAAAGGGGATAACTTGCTGTTCGAAGGCGCACAGGGCACCCTACTCGATGTCGATCATGGTACCTATCCTTTCGTGACCTCCTCCAATTGCGTAGCGGGGCAAGCCTCGGCTGGTTCGGGCATCGGGCCGGGGTTGCTGCACTATGTGCTTGGGATTACCAAGGCTTATTGTACCCGCGTTGGTGGGGGACCCTTTCCGAGCGAACTGGATATCGAAACGGAAGCCACGCCAGGCCATCAAATGTCCGCCAAGGGACGTGAGGTCGGGACCGTCACCCGGCGCAAGCGTCGCTGTGGCTGGTTTGACGCCGCTGCGCTGCGTCGCTCGGTACGCATCAATGGTGTCACGGGCTTGTGCATCACCAAGCTGGACGTCTTGGATGGTTTGCCGGAGCTCGCCATCTGCACCGGCTACACCCTGGATGGCCAGCACGTCGATTTGCTGCCGATCGGGGCGGATGATGTTGCACGCTGCCAGCCTGTCTATGAATTCCTGCCAGGCTGGCAGGAAAGTACTTTTGGTGTCAAGCGCTGGGAAGACCTGCCCGTCAATGCCCGGGCATACCTCGCGCGACTCGAAGAGTTGTGCGAAGTTCCGGTGGATATCGTATCGACCGGACCGGAGCGCGATGAAACCATCGTGTTGCGGCATCCTTTCGGGCTCTGATGTTAGCACTGAGGAACGAAAAACGGCGGTTGGCCTGGGCATTGACTGGTTCTGGCCATTATTTACGCGAGTGCCTGGACATCATTCATACGCTTGAGGATGTCGATTTGTTTCTGAGCCGGGCGGCGGCGGAAGTCCTTCAACAGTATGGCTACACCCATCAGGTGGGGCGTGTGTTTCACGACAAAACGGCGAGTGCGGTACCGGTCGAACTGTTTTACCATGGTGTCTATCATACTGTGGTGATCGCACCGACCAGTTCCAACACCGTGGCCAAAATGGTATGTGGCATTTCCGACAACTTGGTGACCAACGTCTACGCCCAGGCTGGCAAATGTCGGGTACCCACCATCGTGTTCGCCTGCGATACCGGCCCAGAACTGGAATCGGAGGCGCCGCGCGAGAATTTCGTGATGGTTTATCCTCGCCGCATCGATCTCGAGAACATAGAAAAACTCAAAACGTTCGAGGCAACCACCGTGGTTGCCGACATGAAGGAACTGGATGCGGCGATACGGGCACGCCTGGCGTGGCTGAACGTATCCTCTTCCTGACCGGCAAGCTGGCCGAAAACAGCCTCCGTAAGGTGCTGGAAGGCATGCGGCCGCAATTCAGTTATCAGGTCATGCCGCTGGGCATCAGTGTGGCCGCTCTGATGACCCCGGAATTCATCGCACGGCGCCTGCCGGAAGTGCGGGATGTGGACCGCATCCTGGTGCCTGGGCTATGTCGTGGCGATCTTGAGCCATTGCAGGCCAAATACGGGGTTCCAGTGGAGCGTGGTCCAGAGGATCTGAAAGACATCCCACAGCATTTCGGGTATGGTGGCAAAAAGCCCGATCTATCACGTTATGTCACACGCATCTTCGCCGAGATCGTGGAGGCGCCCAACCTCACCATCGATCAGATCGTCGCGCGCGCCGAGACTTATCGGGCGCAGGGAGCGGAGGTGATCGATCTCGGTTGTTTGCCCAACACGCCATTCCCCCATATGGAAGAAGCCATTCAGGCCATCAAAGCGCTTGGTGTGCAAGTCAGCATCGATTCGTTGGATGCGGGTGATCTGTTGCGTGGTGGGCGGGCCGGTGCCGATTACCTGCTGAGTCTGACCGAACCAACGTTATGGATTGCCGATGAAGTCGCTTCGATCCCCGTCCTGATCCCGGCCCGCCCCGGCAGCCTGCCTTCGCTCTATCGCGCCATCGAGGCCATGCGTGAGCGGGGCCGATCTTTCCTTGCGGATCCTATCCTCGATCCCATCCCATTCGGGTTTGCCGCATCCATCGTGCGCTATTACCGTCTGCGCAACCGTTATCCGGAGATCGCCATCATGATGGGGGTGGGCAACCTGACCGAACTGACCGATGCAGACACGACAGGCATCAATGCCCTGCTGTTCGGCATCATCGCAGAGCTGAGGGTCGATGCGGTGCTGACGACTTCGGTCAGCCCCCATGCCTGCAATGCGGTCGCCGAGGCCGATGCCGCGCGCCGCATGATGTGGGCCGCACGCGAGGATAGACGATTGCCGCGCGGTTATTCCGATGCGCTGCTCGGCCTGCACGACCGCCGGCCGTTTCCTTACACTGCGGCAGAAATCGCCGAGCTGGCCATGCAGATCAAAGACCCCAATTTTCGTATCCAGGTCAGCGCAGAGGGCATACATGTCTACAATCGGGACGGTCTTTACTGTGACACCGACCCATTTCGGCTCTACCCCTCTCTTGGGGTGGAAGACGATGCCTCCCACGCGTTCTATCTCGGCGTCGAGCTGGCGCGCGCACAGATCGCCTGGCAACTGAAAAAACGTTATACCCAGGACGAAGCGCTAAAGTGGGGTTGCAATACCGTGCAAGCGGATGAGCGGGGGCGTGTGGCCCATCGCGAGACCACGTCCAGGAAGAAGCTGCACAAGGTGGACAAGACATGATTTTCGAGACCATCGTCACCACCATCAATGCGGATGGCAGCCCCCACATGGCACCATTCGGTATCCGGGAATCGAACGGTCTGGTCTGCATCGCGCCATTCCGTCCTTCGACCAGTCTGGACAACCTACTGCGTTCACGCTGTGCGGTGCTCAACCTGACGGATGATGTGCGTGTGTTTGCTGGTAGTCTCACTGGACGCCGCGATTGGCCGCTGCGACGTGCTCAGGTGGTGATGGGCTGGGTGCTCGAAAGCGCGTTGGCGCACCGGGAATTACAGCTGGTCGAGGTGAGGGACGATGTCATCCGTCCTGAACTCTTATTCCAGGTGGTGCATGAACAAATGCATGCGCCGTTTCGTGGCTTCAACCGGGCGCAGGCCGCCGTGATCGAGGCTTCGGTACTGGTGAGTCGGCTACAGATGCTGCCTCCGGAAAAGATCGATGCCGAGCTGAAATATCTGGCGATCGCCGTGGAAAAAACCGCAGGTGAACGGGAGTGGCAGGCCTGGAACTGGCTGCTGGAGCAGATCGAAAATTTCCGGGCGGCACAGAGGGGAGAAAATCAGGCATGACGGACTTTCTGGCCAGCGTGACCAGTGTGCAGGAAGCGGCCACCGTTCTGGAGCGGGGCGCTGACATCATCGATCTGAAAAATCCGGCGCAAGGGGCCTTGGGTGCACTTCGTGGCGAAAAAGTCCGTGCCATCGTGCACTTTGTCGCTAGTCGGCGGCTGGTCAGTGCCACGATCGGGGATCTGCCCATGCAGCCCGACGTCTTGTCGGAGGCAGTGGTCCGTATGGCCGCGTGCGGGGTTGATATCGTCAAGGTGGGATTTTTTGGGCAGACTGGGCATGAAGAGTGCGTCCAGGCGTTGGCCTCGCTGGCATCGCTGATCAAGCTGGTGGCCGTGTTATTCGCCGATCAGGCTCCCTCCCCTGAATTGCCAGGTCATCTGGCAGCGGCTGGTTTTCATGGTGTGATGCTGGATACGGCGAACAAAACCCAAGGCAGTCTGTGTGCTTGGATGCAACCTGCCGCGCTGCGGAGTTTCGTGCAGACATCCAAGGCTGCGGGGCTGCGGGTGGGTCTCGCCGGGGCACTGCGTTGCTCGGACATTCCTCGGTTATGCTTGCTCGAACCAGATTATCTCGGCTTTCGAAGTGCATTGTGTTTCGATGATCGGAGAATGTCCGCCGTCGATCCGCAACGTGTCATTTCAATCAAAAAAGTGTTGCAGGAATGCAACAAAAATCTTCGAGAAAAAACCGTTTTATTGCAATGTTGAAGCGCTTTTCGTATAGTTCAAGCAATTTCGCACAAAAGGGGAATGTCCATATGAAACGTAAGCTTGCGGCCTTTGCCATGGCGAGTCTGCTTGGTGGTGCTTCCGGTTCGCTGTTGGCCGAGGAAGCTTACCAAGGTTCCATCTACCTCATGCCCCAAATTGGGTATATGCACCCTGACAGCGATCTGGAAGCAGACAACGACGTTTCATATGGTCTGCGGATAGGGAAATCCCTGAGTCGTCATTGGGATGTGCAGCTTGGTTTGAGCCACGCCAAAGCAGACGAAGACGATGACCGTTTCACCGGGGGAGATTACAAGCAGACATTGTTTGGCGTAGATGCGCTCTACATGTTCAGTCGCGATAGATTCCGGCCATTTCTGCTTGCCGGGTTCGGGGGCGCGCACAACCGAATCAACTACGACGGCGGCGGCAATCCGCGCGGTAGCGATACCTCCTGGATGGCCAACGTTGGTGCAGGCTTTCAGTATTTCTTCACCGACACCATCGGTTTGCAGGCCGATCTGCGTCACGTCTGGAGCCGTGCCGAGGACAAGCGGCGTATCTTGTTCGGCAATGACCGTGATGAGATCGTCGGCAATACCTATTTCAACCTAGGGCTCATCATCAATTTTGGCGCTCCCAAACAGACAGTAGAAGCCGTTCAGCCAGCTCCGGTGTCGGTCGTGATGGACGAAATTCCACCTTATGATGAGGAGCCACTGCCGGAACTGCTCGATCCCGCGGAACAAGTACAACCCGAACCGATCGGACCAGACGCGCCTGCCTTCGAAAAAGTGACGTTGCAAGCCGAGGTGTTGTTCGACTTCGACAAGTATGCACTGAAGGAGGAGGGTAAAAAGATCCTCGACGTGGAAGTCGTCGAGAAGATGAAAGCCCATCCGGAAGTCGAGCTGGTACTGATCACCGGCCATACCGACCGCATCGGTGATGCGAAATACAATCAGAGATTGTCCGAGCGGCGCGCCAACGAGGTCAAGAAGTACATCGCCAGCCAAGGGATCGCCGAAAGCCGTCTGCATGCGGTCGGTAAGGGAGAGACCATGCCGGTGGTAGATTGCAAGGGGGTGCGTGGTAGAAAGCTGATTGAATGCCTGCAGCCCAACCGCCGTGTGGTAGTGGAAATCGAAGTGCAACGTCAGATGGCACCATGATCATCTAAACTGCAGACAAAAGCCCCGCTGGTCGGGGCTTTTTCGTCTCTGCGCCTGCTGTGGGTACCCGTATCACATGACCGACGTTGATCTGTTGATCGCTCCTCGCTGGATCGTTCCGGTGGTGCCGCGCAGTGTGGTTCTTGAAGCCTATGCGGTGGCGGTCCTGGATGGACGTATCGTTGCGGTGTTGCCCCTGGAGGAGGCGCAGGTACGATTCGTGCCCAGGCAGCGCATCGTGCTTGCGGAGCATGTTCTGATACCGGGTCTGATCAACTTGCATACGCATGCCGCCATGGCATTGATGCGGGGTGTGGCGGACGATTTGCCTTTGATGCGCTGGCTGAACGAGCGCATCTGGCCGGCCGAAACCGCCAGCATGTCGGAAAGTTTCGTGCACGAAGGCACCCTGCTGGCCTGCGCCGAAATGATCGCGGGGGGGACGACCTGCTTTTCCGATATGTACTTTTTTCCCAAGGCCGCCGCCACCGCGGTCGAGCAAAGCGGCATACGTGCTTGCCTGGGGCTCACCATCCTGGATTTCCCCACGCCCTATGCCTCGGATGCAGATGATTACCTGACCAAAGGTCTGGCCGCACGCGATGCGTTGCGCGAGGTGCAACGTATCACGACCTGTTTGGCACCGCATGCGCCTTATACCATTTCTGATCGTACTTTCGAAAAAGTGATACTCTATGCCGACCAGCTCAGCCTGAACGTCCATATCCATCTACACGAGACACAGGAGGAAATCGCCCAGAGCGAAGCTCAGCATGGAGTACGTCCCATGCAACGCATGCTGCGTCTCGGGCTGCTGGGGCCCAATACGATCGCTGCCCATGGGGTGCACCTGACACGGCACGAGATCGAACTCTTGGCCGAACGGGGTTGTCATATCGCGCATTGTCCGAGCTCCAACCTGAAATTGGGGAGTGGCATTGCTCCGGTGGCTGAACTACTGGCACGGGGGGTCAGCGTCGGACTAGGCACGGATGGTGCCGCCAGTAACAATCGTCTGGACATGTTCGGCGAGATGAGGCTGGCCGCGCTGCTGGCCAAAGGTGCCAGCGGTAATGCTGAAGTGATGCCGGCCTGGCAGGCGCTCGAATGCGCAACGGTCAACGCCGCGCGCGCCTTGGGGTTGGATGATCAGATCGGTAGCATCGAAGCCGGCAAGTGCGCCGACCTGGTGGCCGTGGACCTCTCGGCCCTGGAAACCCAGCCATGCTATGACGTGGTTTCCCACTTGGTCTATGCCGCAGGGCGGGATCAGGTCACGCATGTCTGGGTGGAAGGTGAGGCGTTGCTTTCCGCAAGGCAGCTCACCATGCTGGACCGTACGGAACTGTTGGAAAGGACGCGAACATGGCAGAAGCGGCTGCGGACTCTGCATTGAACGCCGATCCCCACGAACTGGAGAAGTTTGCGGCGCTCGCTCACCGCTGGTGGGACCCCGCAGGGGAGTTCAAGCCCCTGCACGACATCAACCCATTGCGGTTGGATTACATAGACCGGCGGGCTGACCTGCAAGGTAAGCGTGTGCTGGATGTGGGGTGTGGCGGGGGCATCCTGTCCGAGGCCATGGCCATGCGCGGGGCGGAGGTGACGGGGATCGACCTGGGAGAAAAATCGCTCAGGGTGGCCCAGCTGCACCGGCTGGAGAGCGGCGTGGCGGTGGATTACCGCCTGCTCTCAGTCGAAGCGCTGGCGGCCGAAGCCCCCGCCAGCTTCGACGTGGTGACCTGTATGGAAATGCTCGAGCATGTGCCGGGTCCCGCCGCAGTGGTGTCTGCCTGTGCCACGCTGGTGAAGCCGGGCGGCCATGTGTTTCTTTCCACCCTCAACCGCAATCCGAAATCCTATCTGTTCGCCGTGGTGGGGGCGGAATATGTACTCAATCTGCTGCCGCGCGGCACGCACCAGTATGAAAAATTCATCAAGCCGTCTGAACTGTCGGCCTGGTGTCGTGCCTCCGGCCTGGAGGTGAGCGACATCATCGGCATGCACTACAACCCCCTCACCCGCAAATATGGGCTGGGTCGCGACGTTTCAGTCAATTACATCCTACACGCCAGCAAATCTTGAAAGTCAAGGCAGTCCTGTTCGATCTCGATGGAACTTTCGCGGATACCGCGCCCGCCCTTGGTCTTGCGCTCAACATGCAGCGCGAACGTCATGGTTTGCCGCCCTTGCCGCAGGAGGCCATCCGGCCTTATGCATCGCATGGGACACGTGGCCTGTTGGGTATTGGGTTTGGCCTGAGTCCGGAAGATGCCGCGTTTGCCGCCATGCGTGAGGAATATCTCCAGCTCTACGAAGCGGTGTTCTGCCGCCAGCCGGTGCTGTTCGAAGGCATCACCGAGGTGTTGCAGACGCTGGAGCGCTGGCACATGCCGTGGGGCATCGTGACCAACAAGCCGCGCCGTTTCACCCTCCCCTTAATGGAAGCGCTGGGCCTGGCACAACGGTCGGCCAGCATCGTCAGTGGTGACGATTGCGCACGTCCCAAACCGTATCCCGATTCCCTGCTGCTCGCCAGCCGGCAGATGGGCATCGCTCCGAAAGATTGTGTGTACGTAGGGGATGCAGAAAGGGATGTCGTCGCAGGGCGTGCGGCGGGTATGCAGACCGTGGTTGCCACCTATGGTTACCTGGGTAAAGATGACCTGCCCGAGACCTGGAATGCGCAAGGAATGATCGTCGAACCACGGGAATTGCTTTCGATTCTGGCGTGAGCGCATGGGCTTGACGTGCACGCCGTCGTGGCCTCGTTCACGGATGTTTACGAGGATCCAGGGCGTCTCGCAGTCCTTCGCCCAAAAGGTTATAGCCGAGCACGGTGAGCAAAATGGCAAGTCCCGGGAAGAAAGACAGCCACCAGGCGAACTGAATGTATTCCTTGCCATCCGTCAAAATGTTGCCCCAGGAAGCTTGGGGGGGCTGCACTCCCAAGCCCAGGAAAGACAGGCCGGATTCCAACAGCACCGCGCTAGCCACCCCCAGCACGAAGCTGACGATGATGGGAGTAAGGCTATTGGGCAGCAGGTGACGAAAAATCAAACGTACTTCGCTCGCACCCAGAGTCTGTGCGGAGAGTACGAACTCGCGCTCACGCAGACTCAAAAACTCGGCGCGCACCAAGCGTGCTACCCCCATCCAGGAGGTCAAGCCAATCACCACCATGATGTTCCAGATCGAGGGGTCAAGGAAGGCAATCACGGCGAGAATGAGGAAAAACGTGGGGATGGACAGCATGACATCCACCAGGCGCATGATGATGATGTCCACCCAGCCGCGGTAAAAACCGGCGAAGGCGCCGAGCACGACACCAATGACAGTGGCGATGCCGACCGCGACGAAGCCAACCAGCAGCGAGATTCGCGCACCGAACAGCATGCGCGAAAAGACGTCACGTCCTAGGCCGTCGGTGCCCATCCAGTGCTCGGCCGAGGGCGGCAGCAGGATGGATTTGACGTTGATCGCATCTGGATCATAGGGAGCGATGACGGGGGCCAGCAACGCCAAGAGCAAGATGCTCGCGATGAGCGCGAGTCCCAAGCGTGCGAGTGGATTGGCGAATGCGCGTTTCAATGCACCACCCCCCGTCGCACGCGTGGATCGGCCCAGGCATAGGCGATGTCGGCCAGCAGGTTGCCAATCAAGGTGAGTACCGCGCCGATGGTGAGGATGCCCATGATGACCGGGAAATCACGCATCAGGACGGCATCGTAGAACAACTTGCCCATGCCGGGAATGGCGAACAGCGATTCGGCGATCACCGACCCGCCGATCAGGCCGGGGATGGACAGGCCCAGCAGAGTGATGAGCGGCAGCAGGGCGTTGCGCAGGGCATGGCGGTAGACCACTGTCTTTTCCGGCAAACCTTTAGCGCGTGCAGTGGTGATGTAGTCCTGGCGCAGCACGTCCAGCATGCCATTCTTGACGAACAGCGAGATGCCGGCCAGGCCGCCCAGGGCCGAAATGAAGACGGGCAACACCAGGTGTCGTGCCGTATCCACCAGTTGGGCCAGACCACCCAGCTTGTCGTGGTCCAGGCTGTGCAGGCCAGAGATCGGCAGCCAGCCATGGACGACACCCAGCCAGTACATGAGCATGAGCGCCAGCCAGAACCCCGGAATGGCGAACCCCACGAACACGAAGAGGGTGATGATGCGGTCCGGCGGGCCGTTCTGATGCAGCGCCGCGATGACACCGAGCGGCAGAGCGACGACGAAGATCAACACGAGGCTCAACACGTTGATGAGCAAGGTGACCGGCAGGGCTTCCTGGATCAAGCCTTTCTGCACGTTGCCTTGTGCATCGCGCCGCTCCCAGAACACGGGGCGCTGGTGGCTGGCAAAAGAGGTACCGAAATCCAGCGTGGCCATGCGCTTGAGCCAGTAGCCATACTGCACAAGGATGGGTTCGTCGAGATGATAGAGCTTGCGTAGTTTCTGGCGCGATTCTTCGCTTGCTTTGGGGTTGAATCCGGCTTCGGTAGTGGTGATGTCACCAGGAGCAAGGTGCATGATGAAAAAGGAGATCAGGCTGATGCCGATCAAAAGTGGCACCATCCAGAACAGGCGTTTCAACAGATAGCGGGTCATTGCGCGGATATCTCCGTACGACGCAAGGGCGAGGGGAGGTACCAGTCCTGCGCGTTCCAGCCGATGCCAGCTGGCGGAGCGGGACTGTCGATGCCGCGCACGCGCTTGTGGATAGCGGGCAGACCATAGCCGGCATACAGATAGACGACAGGGCTGTCTTCCAGCAGCAGGCGGGAAAACGTGTGATAGATTTTCATCCGCTTGTCCGGATCCATTTCCAGCCTTCCCTGTTCCAGCAGTTTGTCGACCATGGGGTTATGGTAACCGATGAAATTGAACTGCCCTGGTTTGGTTTGCGAGGAATGCCAAATATTGTATTGGTCGGGGTCGAGAGACAGGCCCCAGCCCAGAATGACAGCGTCGAAATCCCCCGTCTTGATGTATCGGCCCAGGAAGCTGGCCCATTCCAATACACGGATGTGGACTTCAATGCCAATGTCCTTGAGCCGGCGCTGGATCAGTACCGCGCTCATTTCACGCTGTTTGTTCTGGTTGGTGATGATTTCGAAGCGCAAAGGTTTGCCAGCGCGATCCAGGATGCCGTCGTCGTCATGGTCTTCGAAGCCGGCCGCCTTGAGCAATAGGCGCGCTTTTCGCGGGTCGTAGGGATAAGGTTCGAGTTCCGGATTCACCCAGCGCGTACCCGGCTTGTAGGGCGCCGCGACCGGCTCACCCAGGCCCAGCAGCACGCCATCGATCAGTTCCTGTTTGTCGATCGCGTAGTTGATGGCTTGACGCACACGCACGTCATCGAAAGGGACGCGTTTGAGATTGAAGCCGAGGTAGGTATAGCCATTGCCGAGTTCCTTGTAGAGTGCGATGTTGCGCTTCATTTCCGGCCGGGCCGGAATGATGCGGGCGTACTGGATGGGATTGAGGTTCATGATGTCGATGTTGTCCGCCATCAGTTCCAGAAACTGCGAAGCGGGATCCGGGATAAAACGCGAAATTAGCCGGTCGATGCGGGGCGGGCCTTGTGTCGCATTGGGGTTGCGCACCAAAGAAATGCGTTCCCCGGTTTTCCATTCTTCCAAGCGGTAATAGTGGCTCCCTATCGGTTTACGGGCGAATGTGGTGGTATTGATGTCCTGTCCTTGCAGTATGTGTTTGGGCAGGATTTGCAAGCTTGCCCAAGAGTCGAGTGCAGGTGCATAGGGCTGGGCATAGGTGACCCGAAAGGTTCTTGCGTCTGGGGCCTCTGCCTTCGTCACGAGTTTGTAGTCGGAGGCATAAGGAGTTCGAGTGCGGTCATCGGTGACCAATTCCCAAGTGAACAGCACATCGGCACTGGTCAGTGGGGCGCCATCTTCCCATTTGAGTCCTGGTTTGAGCGTAAAGGTGATGGTTCTTTGATCGCGCGATATGCTCCAAGATTGAGCCAATTCTCCTTCCAATTCCAGGTTGCGGTCGTAGCGCAGCAGGGTGTTGAAGATACGGCTGGCGATGGCAGAAGCAGCCGACTCGCCGGCAATCATGGGGATCAGGCCAGAAGGCTCGCCTGCCATGGCATCGATCAAGGTTCCTCCGCTTTCAACAGGGTAGGAGGCTTCGAGATCGGTTGATGGCGGCAGGGGATTACGCTCACAGGCGGCAAGTAGAACAACCAGCACGCCGAGGCCGAAGATATGCCGCATGAAGCTGTCAGGCTTCTTCTTTGAAAATGACCAACGCTTGCCCCGGCGTCAGGGTGCGCTTGCTGCCGAGATTGTTCCAGCGTTTGAGATCACTGGTGGCAACGTTGAATTTCTTGGCGATACTGGTGAGCGTTTCGCCTCGTTTCACGATATAGTGGGACTTGGTTCGAGAAGCAGGAGCCTTGGCTGCTCCTGCCACCTTGAGAATTTGGCCTTGGCGCAACCGCTCCGATTTGAGGCCATTGAGCGCCATCAGCTGCTTGGCGCCGATGCCATAGCGTTTGGCAATGCTATGTAGGGTATCGCCTTTTTTCACCCGATGATGCGTGTCTTCGGCCGCAGGCATTTTCATGGCGACACGATCCGGCGTCGAGGGAGGGCTCGTTTGCGCGATTGCATCACCACGTACCGGAACCAGCAGGGGCTGGTTGGGTTTGAGGCGTGCGCGAGGAGACAGACCATTGATATCCCGTAGTTGAGCCACACTGATGCCAAATTTACGGGAGATACTGGACAAGCGCTCCCCACGCTGTGGATAGTAGGTCTGCCAATTGACCAAGGGTCGGTCGTAACTGGCCAGATTGGCTTCGAATTCATCGACCTTTTCCAAGGGAAGCAAAATTTCCACACCACCTCCCGCGCCCATCAACAGGGGGCGGTTGGGCGCGGGATTGAGGGCCGTGAACTCCTCTATGGAAATTTCGGCCAACTTGGCGGCTACGTTGATGTCGATTTTCGCTGGCACCTGGACTTTGGTGAAATAGGGCTGATCTGGGATGGACGGGATTTCCAGGCCATACTGCTGCGGGTTGCTGACGATGTTCTTGACGGCCTGCAGTTTGGGGACGTAATTCCGGGTCTCTTCCGGCAGTGGCAGGCTCTGGTAGTCGGTCGGTAGCCCTTTGCGCCGGTTGCGTTCGATGGCGCGTTGTACCGTACCTTCGCCGGCATTGTAGGCTGCCAATGCCAGTTCCCACGTGCCGAACATCACATGCAGTTTTTCCAGGTAATTGAGGGCGGCATTGGTGGCAGCGATGATGTCGCGCCGGTTGTCTGCCCACCAGTTTTGTTGTAGGCCAAAATGTTTGCCGGTGGAGGGCACGAACTGCCAGATACCCGAGGCTTTGCTCCGAGAATATGCATGGGGATTGAAAGCGCTCTCCACCATGGGGAGCAACGCGATCTCCGTTGGCATGCCGCGTCTTTGGACCTCCTCCACGATGTAATGGAGGTAACGCTGGCTGCGGTCTACCATGCGTTTGACGTAATCCGGGCGCGCAGCATACCACGATTCATGGATCGCGGTGAAAGGGGATTGCAGGTCGACCATGCCGAAGCCATCGCGAATACGCTGCCACAAGTCGCGATTTTGGGACAAGGTTTCGGTCGGGGGACCGTCCAAGGTGGCATCCAGCCTGAGATCGCCCTCATGGGACTGAAGCGCCATGGAATCGATGGTATCGGTTCCCTGTTCGGTGTAGACGAGCTCGACACCCGCGGCATTGGTGTCCGCATACAGCCATGGGCAATGAACGATCAACGAAAGCAGCAGTATACGAACGCAAAACCTCTTCGTCATCACGCAGCGAGCAAAATGAGACTTCGCGATGTTAATCGCAATCCCCCTTGGGCGTCAAGTGATCAATCGACTTTAGGAAAGTTCTTCAATACTATGATTTGAAACTGTTTTTCATTTCTCTGAGGACGCAGAAAGTGACTTCTGGATCGCCTGATGCCAACGGTTCCAGCAAGCTTGCCACGGTTTGCAGCGGAGGTGTGTGGCAGCGCAGGAAAGGGTTGGTGGATTTTTCCAGAGCCAGGGTGGAGGGTAGCGTCGGCTTTCCCAGTGCGGCAAGTTGGCTGTCGTGCTGCATGCGTTCCATGAGGCGCGGATTGCCGGGATCGACTGAAAGGGCGAAGCGTAGGTTGGCCAGCGTGTATTCATGGGCACAATAAACCTGGGTTTCGTCTGGTAGCCGTGCCAGTTTTTGTAAGGAGTGGTACAGTTGTCGACAAGTCCCCTCGAACACTCGACCACACCCGCCCCCGAACAAGGTGTCACCACAGAACAGCGTATTTCCGCCATAATAGGCGACATGCCCAGCAGTGTGGCCGGGGACGTCCAGCACCTCGAATACCATGTCCAGTTCCGGCAGCTGGATGCGCTCGCCTTCCCCGACGGGGTGATGCGGGAACGAAAAGGTTTCGTGGCGCGGTGCGTATACCGGGATGGCGGTGCCCTGCAGCAACGCCTCAACGCCGCCGACATGGTCTCCATGATGATGGGTGATCAGGATGCCGCGCAACGAGAGCGCATGCCGTTGTAAATGAGTCTGTACTGGTCGGGCGTCTCCTGGATCGACGACCACGGCATGGCGATCCTGGATCAATAGCCAAATGTAGTTGTCCTGAAAGGCGCGAAGCGGAACGATGTCCATGACGGCAATCATAAGCGAAACCGAATGGTTTGCCACACCGATGGGGGAATATTTGCTCGAAAGCGAGCAAGCCCTGTTCGATGCGGCGGTCATCGACTGTTTTGGATTCAATGCGGTGCAATTGGGAGCCATCGGCACTGATTTGCTGCGCCAATGCCGTATCCCGTATCGTATCGTCGCCGCACCGACGGCAGGCAAGTTACGCTGCGAGTTCGGCCAGTTACCCCTGGCTACGCATAGTATCGACCTGCTGCTGTTGCCCCACGTGTTGGAGTTTGCGGAAAACCCGCATCAGATTTTGCGGGATGCGGAGCGCGTGTTGGTTCCGGAAGGTCATTTGGTGATCAGCGGGTATAATCCATTCAGCTTGTGGGGGCTGCGTCGCCTGTTAGGCAAGCGCAGAACCTATCCCTGGAACGGGCATTTCATTTCTTTGCGGCGCATGAAAGACTGGTTGGCGCTGCTGGGTCTGGAAGTGGTTTGTGGGCGCATGGCCTGTTATGTGCCTCCTCTGTCGAACGAGCGGTGGCTGTCACACTTGCGTTGGATGGATCGTGCCGGTGATCGCTGGTGGCCGATGATGGGAGGGGTGTATTTCCTGGTAGCCAAGAAACGGGTCACTGGCATGCGCTTGATTCGCCCCCAGTGGAATGGCCGTAAGGTCGTCCAAGTACTGATGCCGCGTCCCACGCCGACCCAGCGGGAGTGTCAGAACAAGACGCATGAGCAATGAATTGATCGAAATCTACGCCGACGGCGCCTGCCGGGGCAATCCCGGTCCCGGGGGATGGGGAGCGTGGCTGCGTAGCGGCCGACATGAAAAAGAGCTGTTCGGGGGCGAATTGCAGACCACCAACAACCGGATGGAGCTGACCGCCGTGATCCGGGCGCTGGAGTGTTTGAAGCGCCCCAGCCGGGTACGCATTTTTACCGATTCCCAATACGTGCAGAAAGGCATCAGCGAGTGGATCAAGGACTGGAAGGCGCGCGGATGGCGTACTTCCAACCGGGAGCCGGTGAAGAATGCCGATTTGTGGCAGCGACTGGATGCTTTGGCAAGCCAACATGAGATCGAATGGGTGTGGGTCAAAGGGCATGCAGGGCACGCAGGCAATGTGCGCGCAGATGCGTTGGCCAACCGTGGCGTGGAACACGTAATCAAATAATCATGAGGCAGATTTTTCTCGATATCGAAACGACCGGACTGGATCCGGCTCAGGGACACCGCATCATCGAGTTGGCCGCAGTGGAAGTGATCAACCGCCGCTTGACCGGAAACCGTTACCATACCTATTTGAATCCGGAGCGTGACATCGAAACGGGCGCTCAGGAGGTGCATGGCATCACATTGGAACGCCTGCAAGGTGAGCCGCGTTTTGCCGACATCGCGCGAGAGTTCTTGGATTTCATTGCCGGGACTGAATTGGTGATCCACAATGCTCCTTTTGATGTCGGCTTTCTCGATCATGAGCTCGGCATGTTGGAGTTGGGACGAATCTCCGACGTATGCCCCAACATTGTCGATACTCTGAAAATCGCCAAGGACATGCACCCTGGGCAGCGCAACAGCTTGGATGCTTTGTGTAGGCGTTATGGTGTGGACAACTCCAATCGTACCTTGCATGGCGCTTTGCTGGATGCGGAGTTGTTGGCCGACGTGTACCTCGCCATGACGCGTGGGCAGGAAAGTTTGATCATGGATATGCCGCTGCTTCCCATGACCCAAGAAACGTCACGCTTCGATCATCGGCAGCTGTTGGTGGTGATCAAGGCGAATGCCGAGGAAATGGCAGCACATCTGGCATATTTGGAAGGGTTGGACAAGGCTTTTGGGGGCAAGTGCCTGTGGACGCGACTGGAGGAGAAGATCCAAGTTGAATGAGGCGATCCTTGTCACGGGAGGGGCTGGGTTCATCGGCAGCAATTTCGTGCTCGACTGGTTGGCTCGGTGTGATGTACCTATCGTCAATCTCGACAAACTTACTTACGCAGGCAACCTGGAAAACTTGGCTTCCTTGCGAGGCGATGACAGGCACGTGTTCGTGCGGGGCGACATCGGCGACCGTCATCTGGTGGGCTCGCTGCTGGCCGAATATCGGCCCCGCGCCATCGTCAACTTTGCTGCCGAAAGCCATGTCGACCGCTCCATCCATGGCCCGGAAGACTTCATCCAGACCAACGTGGTCGGTACGTTCCATCTGCTGGACGAAGCGCGCCGCTACTGGGAGGGCTTGAATCCGCGCGATCGGGCAGCGTTCCGTTTCCTGCACGTTTCCACCGACGAGGTATACGGCTCCCTGGGACCTGAGGATCCGCCTTTCAGCGAAACCACGCCGTATGCGCCCAATAGTCCCTATGCCGCATCCAAGGCGGCTTCCGATCACCTGGTACGGGCTTATCATCATACTTACCATCTGCCGACGCTGACCACCAACTGCTCCAACAACTACGGTCCTTACCAGTTTCCCGAGAAACTCATCCCGTTGGTGCTGCATCATGCCCTGGCCGGCAAACCATTGCCGATCTACGGGGACGGTGGCAACGTGCGCGACTGGCTGTACGTGGCCGACCATTGTGCCGCCATCCGCCTGGTGCTGGAACGGGGACGGGTGGGTGAGACCTACAACATCGGCGGCTGCAACGAAAAAACCAACCTGGAAGTCGTGCACATGTTGTGTGACATCTTGGACGAAGTAAGACCCAAGACTGGTGGAGGTAGCTATCGCGACCAGATTGCTTTCGTGACGGATCGGCCCGGTCATGACCGGCGCTATGCCATCGATGCCAGCAAGCTCATGCATGAATTGGGCTGGCAGCCGCGTGAAAGCTTCGAGTCCGGCATCCGCAAGACGGTGCAGTGGTACCTGGCCCATGGCGAATGGGTAGCCCATGTCACCAGCGGCGAATACCGTGCCTGGATCACCAAGAATTACGCAGAGCGGGCGGCATGAGGAGAAAAGGCATCATCCTCGCCGGCGGGTCCGGCACCCGGCTCTATCCGGTCACCCAGGTCGTTTCCAAGCAGCTGCTGCCGATTTACGACAAGCCGATGGTGTATTACCCGCTGTCCACCCTGATGCTAGCCGGCATTCGGGACATCCTGCTGATCTCTACCCCCAAGGACACGCCGCGCTTCGCTGACCTGCTGGGTGACGGCAGCCAGTGGGGGATACACTTGCGCTACGCCGTGCAACCTGCGCCGGAGGGACTGGCACAGGCCTTCCTCATCGGGCGTGACTTCATCGGCGGTCATCCCTCCGCCCTGGTGCTGGGCGACAATATCTTCTATGGCCATGACCTGGCCGCAGACATGCGGCGGGCTGCGGCGCGCCAGCAGGGGGCAACCGTGTTCGCCTACCCCGTCCACGATCCCGAGCGTTACGGCGTAGTGGAGTTCGATGCGGCCGGCCAGGCCATCAGCCTCGAAGAAAAACCCCAACGGCCCAAATCGCGCTATGCGGTGACCGGCCTGTATTTCTATGACTCGCAGGTCTGCGACATCGCGGCGCAGCTCAAGCCTTCGGCCAGGGGCGAGCTGGAGATCACCGATGTCAATAGGCGCTACCTCGACATGCGGCAGCTTCACGTCGAAATCATGGGGCGTGGCCATGCCTGGCTGGATACCGGCACCCATGAATCCATGCTGGAGGCATCCTTGTTCATCGAGACCATCGAGAAACGTCAGGGGCTCAAGATCGCTTGTCCTGAAGAGATCGCCTATCGCATGGGATACATCGATGCCGAAGCGGTCGCGGCAGCCGCAGCCCGTTACAAGAATAACGGCTACGGCCAATATCTGTTGCGCATACTCGACGAAAAATTGTTCTGATGCAGGTGTATCGAACCACGATTCCGGAAGTGCTGATCCTGGAGCCCAAAGTGTTCGGTGACGCGCGGGGTTATTTCTTCGAAAGCTATAACGAGAATAGTTTTTTTGAAGTGACCGGATTACGGCCGCGCTTCGTGCAGGACAATCACTCCGGTTCCGTAAAAAACGTGCTGCGCGGGCTGCATTACCAAATCTTTCAGCCGCAGGGCAAACTGGTGCGCGTGACGGCGGGGGAAGTATTCGACGTGGCAGTGGATTTGCGCCGGTCCTCGCCCACTTTCGGTCGTTGGGTCGGGGTACGGCTGTCGGCGGAGAACCGCCGCATGATGTGGATTCCGCAAGGGTTCGCCCACGGTTTTCTGGTGCTGTCCGATTTCGCGGAATGTCTTTACAAGGCCACCGATTTCTATGCGCCACAGCACGAGCGCTGCATCGCATGGAATGACCCGAGCCTGGCGATCGACTGGCCGCTGCAGGGCCCTCCAATTCTGTCTTCCAAGGATGCGTCGGGGCTGCCTTTGGCAGGCGCGGAGGTGTACGATTGAAGAGCATACTGCTGACGGGTGGCAATGGTCAGATCGGTTGGGAGCTCAGACGCGCATTGGCACCATTGGGGAAAGTGTATGCGCCTTCGCGCCAGGAGCTCGATCTGAGTGAGCCGGATACCATTTGTCGTGCGATACGGGAGATTCGGCCGCACTGGGTGGTCAATGCGGCAGCTTATACAGCCGTCGACCGGGCGGAGAGCGAACCGTCCCGCGCCATGGCCATCAACGGCACCGCGCCTGGCGTGCTGGCAGAAGAAGCCAAGCGCATCCATGCCGTGTTGGTGCATTTTTCGACCGACTACGTATTCGATGGCACCAAGCCTGGCCCTTACCGCGAAACGGATCCAACCCATCCCATCAACGGCTATGGTCATAGCAAGCTGGTGGGAGAAGAAGCCATCCGCAGTGCGGGCGTTCCACACCTGATTTTTCGCACCAGTTGGGTTTATGGGGTACGCGGCAGAAATTTTCTACTGACCGTGCTGCGTTTGGCCCGTGAGCGCAACACTTTGAGTGTGGTGGACGACCAGGTCGGCGCACCGACCTGGAGCCGCATGATCGCGCAGGCGACTGCGCTGGCGCTGGCACGCGGCAATGTTACCGAAGTGGCGGGGACCTATCACTTGAGCAGTGGCGGCGAGACCACCTGGCATGGCTTTGCCCGTGCCATCCTGGAGGAGTACCGGGTGCGCTTGCAACCTTGCGGCTGGCCCCCGCTCATGTTGGTGCCTTCCGCCATCATCCCGATCCGGACGGATCAATACCCTGCCGTGGCGCGACGGCCGGCCAATTCCGTGCTGGACAATGGCAAGCTGGAAAAAACCTTCGGGCTGAAGCTGCCGGATTGGCGGGAGTGTCTGGGGATGGCGCTGGAAGAGGCTGCTACGGTCGCGCTTTAGCTCCGGACCGCGTCCGCCCAGCTGTTGGGCGTTTCGAACAGGCGCACGCGCTCCAGCTTGAGGTGGTTGCCATAAATGTCGCGATAAGCTGCATCGAGCAGGCGGAATGCCTCGGCCGCCATGTTTTCCGCCGTCGGCACGTCTTCCATGATGACGGTCTTGTGGTCGGGCAGGCTGGCGAGGAAATCGACCACCACCCGATCACCGCGATAGACCAGAAAGGCGTGATCCCATTTGTCCACGACAAGCCGTCGGGCGATCGCCTTGACGTCGGAGAAATCCATCACCATGCCTTGCTCGGAGAGTCCTTCCTGCCGAATGATGTCGCCGGACAGGGTGATCTCGATGGCATAACGGTGGCCGTGCAGATTACGGCATTGGCTTTTGTGGCCTGGAATACGGTGGCCGGCGTCGAATTCAAGTCGGGCGGTGATTTGCATGATGGGCAAGGATTATATACCAGCCTGGGGCCAGGCATGCCGTCTGTCGTAAGGCGTACCATGAATCATCGTGTTGTTGCGGATGTGATTTACTCCGGACGCCGACTGCGCCATTTCCCGGGTGAGGGCGGGACAGGCCAGCGTACGGAAGAAGGGTTTGTTCCTGTGACACTCCTTGGTGGGGCCGGGAATGGCTAGGTATATTCCGGCCGGTTCCGATGCGCAATTCCTGCCCGATGCGTGGAAACGGCTACAATGTCGTCGCATCGTTTTCCGTCTCTCCCACCATGCTGAGCTACCGCCACGCTTTCCATGCCGGCAACCATGCCGACGTGCTCAAGCATTTCGTGCTGCACCAGCTGTTGCAGTATCTCAACCAGAAGGACAAGCCCTGGTGGTTCATCGACACCCATGCCGGGGCCGGCGTGTACCGGCTGGATCGAGGCTATGCGCAGAAGAATGCCGAGCATGCGAGCGGGATCATGCGGCTATGGCAGTGCGCCGACCTGCCGCCGGCACTGGCCGGCTACGTGGCGCTGGTGCGCGGGATGAACCCTGACGGGGCATTGCGTCTTTACCCGGGCTCTCCTCGGGTCGCCCAGGGCTGTATGCGGGAGGGGGACCGTCTGCGCCTGTTCGAGCTGCATCCCGCCGATGTCCAGTCGCTGCGGGAAAATTTCCGTGCGGCCGGACGTCAGGTCAAGGTGGAACAGGCCGACGGTTTCGCCGGCCTCAAAGCGGTGCTGCCGCCCCCGCCGCGGCGTGGTCTGGTGCTGATCGACCCACCCTATGAGGACAAGCAGGATTACCGCCGTGTTCCGGAAGCCTTGCAGCTGGCGCTGCAGCGCTTCGCAACGGGCATGTATGCGGTGTGGTATCCCATGCTGCAGCGCACGCCATGGAAGACCTTGGTGAAGGCGCTGCAACGGCTGCCGGCGAAAGGCTGGCTGCATGTTGGTCTGGCCGTGCAGACACCCGCTGCCGACGGTTTCGGCATGTACGGCAGCGGCATGTTGGTGCTCAATCCGCCGTGGACGCTGCATGCCACCTTGGGCGAGGTCATGCCCTTTCTGGTCGAGGCGCTGGCCATCGACCCGGGCGCGACTTTCCTGCTGGAGGCGCAACCCGCCTGATCAGCGGGCGCTCTGGCTGTCGCATGCCGGGCGCGCAGGATTACTCATGGCGTAGCGCTTCGATGGGATCCAGCCGCGCCGCCCGCCGCGCCGGCATGTAGCCGAAGATGACGCCGATGGCGGCAGAGAACAGGAAGGCGAGCAGGTTGATGCCCGGATTGAACACGAAAGGCACGTTCATCACCCCCGCCAGGAAATAGCAGGCCACGGCCGCCAGCACGATGCCTGCCAGCCCGCCCAGCGCGGACAACACCACCGCCTCGGTCAGGAACTGCAGCAGCACTTCGTGCTCCAGCGCCCCGATGGCGAGGCGGATGCCGATCTCGCGCGTGCGCTCGGTAACCGACACCAGCATGATGTTCATGATGCCGATGCCGCCCACCAGCAGGCTGACCGCGGCCACTGCGCCGAGCAGGGTGGTCATGGTGGCGATGGTGCCGGACAGGGTTTCGGCGATCTGGCGGGTATCGAACACGTTGAAGTTGTCCACTTCGTTGGGCGAGATGTTGCGCCGCTCGCGCATCAGCAGCCTGATCTGTTCCATGGTCTGCGGGATGCGGTCGGCGTCCTGCACCGAGATCATGATGGCGCGTACGTCCTGGCTGGCAGTGAGGCGGCGCTGCACCGCGCGCAGCGGCATCACCACCACGTCGTCCTGATCCATGCCCATGGCACCCTGGCCTTTGGGTGCCAGCAGACCGATCACCTCGCAGGAGAATTGCTTGATGCGGATCTCGCTGCCCACCGGATTCTGGTTGCGGAACAGCTGCTGGCGGACGGTTTCGCCGATCACGCATACCGCCTTGCCGGCCCGTTCCTCGCTCTCGGTGAAGCGGCGCCCCGCAGCGAGACGCCAGTTTCCGGCATCGAACCAGGCATTGGTGGTGCCGGTCACGCTGGCCGACCAGTTTTCCGCGCCGGCGACCAGGGTGACGGTTTTGCTGGCGGTGGGGGCCACGGCGCTCAATCCGCCGATCTGGCTGCGGATGGCTTCCACATCCGCCATCTTGAAAGCGGGCGCACCGGAGCCCCCGCTGCCGGGACCCATGCGCTGGCCGGGGCGCAGGGTGAGCAGGTTGCTGCCCAGGCTGGAAATCTGGTCGGACACCATCTGCGTGGCGCCGTCGCCCAGCGTGACCAGCGTCACCACCGAGGCGACGCCGATGACGATGCCGAGCGTGGTGAGAAAGGCGCGCAGCAGATTTCTGCGGATTTCCCGCAGCGCGATCAGCAGCGTGTTCCAGACCATGCGCGCGCCTTTATGTTATCGACGTCCTGCACCACCCGGCCATCGAGGAAATGCACCACGCGACTGGCATATGCCGCCATGTCGTGCTCATGCGTCACCATCAGGATGGTCAGGCCGTGTTCCCGGTTCATTTTCACCAGCAGTTCCATGATTTCGTGCCCGCGCTGGCTGTCGAGGTTGCCGGTGGGCTCGTCGGCCAGCAGCACGGTCGGGTTCGTCACGATGGCGCGTGCGATGGCCACACGCTGCTGCTGGCCGCCGGAAAGCTCGGCCGGGGTGTGGTGTTCCCAGCCTGCCAGCCCGACCGCCGCCAGCGCAGCACGTGCGGCGGCGTGGCGCTCCCTGGGCGGGGTTCCGCGATAGAGCAGCGGCAGCTCGACGTTTTCCTGCGCCGAGGTGCGTGCCAGCAGGTTGAATCCCTGGAACACGAAGCCGAGGTAATGGCGCCGCAGCAGCGCACGCTGGTGACGGTTCATGGTTTCCACGTGTGCGCCGCGGAACAGGAATTCGCCGGAGGAAGGCACGTCCAGGCAGCCGAGGATGTTCATGGTGGTGGATTTGCCGGAGCCGGAAGGCCCCATCACCGCGACGAACTCGCCCTGGCGGATGTCGAGGTCGATGCCGCGCAAGGCGTGAAAGGCGGCATTGCCGGTGCCGTAAATTTTGCGCACGCCGCGCAGCGAGATCAGCGGTTCCGCAGCCGTCATTTTTTCGCTTTTTCGACTTCTGTGATCACCCGCATGCCAGGCTCTAGCGCGCCTTCCAGAATTTCCGTGAGATGGCCGTTGCTCAGTCCAGTCTTGACTGGCACGGCGACTGGTTTGCCTTCTCGCAGTACCCAGACTTTGGGGGAGCCGGCAGCGGCAGGCGCCTTGCGCTGGGCGTCACGCGGCGGGCGCGGCAGCAGGCTGGCGATCAGCCCTGGGTTCTCCCGTTCGATGGGAGCTGGCGGGCTGAAACGCAGGGCAGCGTTGGGCACTACCAAGACGTGCTCTCGAATGGAGGTGACGATTTCTGCGGTTGCCGTCATTCCAGGGCGGAGCGACAGGTCGTCATTGTTCACTTTCAGCAGCGTCTTGTAGGACACCACACCATCCTTGGTCTGGGCGCCGAAACCAACCTGGGTCACGGTGGCCGGGTATCTGCGGCCAGGCCAGGCATCGACCGTGAACGTGGCGGGCTGCCCCGGTCTGACCTGACCGACGTCGGCCTCGTCCACATCCACCTGCAGTTCCATCTTGGACAGGTCTTCCGCGATGGTGAACAATACCGGCGCCTGCAGCGAGGCGGCCACGGTCTGGCCGGGCTCGACTTTTCTGGCCAGCACGATGCCATCGATGGGGGAACGGATGGTACCCTTGGCGATGTTGGTGACTTCGGAATTGAGGGCCGCTTTGGCCTGCCCGACGGCCGCCCGGGCACTGGCCTCGGCAGCCTCGGCACGCAGCACAGCGGCTTCGGCTGCTTCCATTTCGGTTTTGGAAGGGACTTTGCCCCCCGAGAGTTCGGCCACCTGGCGCAGCCGGGCGAGGCTGGCGCGCGCTTCGGCCACGGTGGCTTGGGCCTGGGCCACCTCGGCTTCTGCAGCCGCGACGGCGGCACGCGCGCGGGCGACCTGATCATGGACCTTGGACAAATCCAACTGTGCCAGCACCTGGCCGCGCTTGACCCGGTCGTTTTCTTCCACCAGCACTTTTTCGATGGTTCCGGATAGTTCGCTGCCCAGATCCACCTGATTGGTCGGCTGCAGATTGCCGGTGGCCGAGACCGTCACCACCAGCCGGGTGCGCGTGACTTCTTCGGTGACGTAATGCACGGTGTCCCCCTTGCCGCGTCCGGCATAGAGCCACGCCAGCGTGGCCAGCGCCGCCAGCAGGCAGCCGGCGATGGCAAACCGCAGCAGGCGGCGACGTGGGGAAGGGGTGGCGTCGACGATGGTGCGCAAGGGGTCGTTGGCTTCCGGATTCATGGGGTTGCTCTTTCATCGGGCGGTTCGGTGTCCTGCCAGCCGCCGCCCAGGGCTTTGTAGAGGCGGATGAGGGCAGTCAGCCCTTCGGCCTCGGCGGTGGCCAGCGCGTCTTCGCTGGCGAGGCGGGTGCGTTCCGTATCCAGCACTTTCTGGAAGTCGACCAGGCCGCTTTCGAAGCGTTGCCGGGCGAGCTGGGCGGCGTTGCGCGCCGACTGCACCGCCTGGCGCAGTGCGGCCTGACGTTCCCGGCTGCCGGCATAGGCGGCGAGCGCGTTTTCCACCTCCTCCAGCGCAGTCAATACCGTTTTTTCGTAAGCGGCCAGTGCCTGTTGCTGCACCGCGTTCTGGATGGCGATGCGGCTGCGGATGCGTCCGGCATCGAATACGTTTTGCAGCACGCTGCCGGCCAGCGTGCTGGCTACACTGCCGGCGCCGCCCAGCGCGCCCAGGGAGATCGCCTTCCAGCCGAAGCTGCCGTTCAGCGCAAAGGCGGGATAGAGCGCCGCGGTCTCCTGTCCGATGCGGGCGGTTTCCGCGGCCAGCCGACGTTCCGCCGCACGCACGTCGGGGCGCTGGCGCAGCGTGTCGGCGGGAATGCCGATGGCGACCTGCTCCGGCACGGTTGGCAGCGGCGCGGCCGTCTCGAGCAGGTCGTGCAGGGCACCCGGTGCTTGTCCGGTCAGCACGGCCAGCCGGTTCTCCGCCTCGGCGAGGCTGGTGTCCAATACGGGCAAGCTGGCTTCGGTCTGCGCCCGGTTGCTGCGCGCCTGTTCCACTTCCAGCGCCGTGGCAAGGCCGGCCTGGGCGCGCCAGTCGGTGATCTGCAGGGTCTCACTCTGGATGGCGAGATTGTCTCGGGCGATGGCCAGACGCTGCTGGTAGGAACGCAGTTCGACATAGTTGAGCGCCACTTCCGCGGCCAGCGAGACCTGGGCTGCCTGCAGGTCGGCCCGACTGGCTTCGGCTCCAGCCTCGGCAGCCTCGAGCGCACGGCCCAGCCTGCCGAACACGTCCGGCTCCCAGGCGGCGTCGAAACCCGCGTCGTAGAGGTGGCTGGTGGTGTAGCCAGACGGCCCGGAGCCATTGCGACTGCGGCTGGCGGAGAACCTGGCGTCCACCGTGGGGAAACGGTTACCGCCAGCCAGGCTGCGCCGCGCGCGCGCCTCGCGCAACTTGGCCAGCGCGGACCTGATGTCGGGGCTGTTGTGGATTGCGCGTTCGATCAGGGAGGTCAGCACCGGATCGTCCAGCCGTTCCCACCAGCGCGACAGGTCTTGCGATTCGGTCGAATAGGCGGCCGAATGGACCCACTGGTCAGGCACCCGGAGTTCCGGCTGGACGTAATCCGGCCCTACCAGACTGCAGCCGGCCAGAAGCGTCAGGACCAATGTCCAGGCACGGGGAATCGGAAGAAGGAGGCGCATAAGAATGGTTCAAACAAAGACTCATTTTAACTGGTGGAGTTCCAGCGCGCGCAGCTTGGGGGCATAGCGTGCGGTGGCGGCGACCACGATCAGCGTCATCACGCCGCCGAATACCACCGAGGGCACCAGGCCCATCAGCCGGGCGGCGACCCCGGACTCGAAGGCGCCGATTTCGTTGGAGGAACCGATGAAGATGCCGTTGATGGCGGCAACCCGCCCGCGCATGGCATCCGGGGTCGCCAGCTGCATGATGGTGGCGCGCATCACGATCGAGATCCCGTCAAACGCGCCTGAGGCCAGCAGTAGGAATGCTGCTAGCCAGAAATGCGTACACAGGGCGAAGGCGATGATGCAGAGGCCGAAGCCGGCCACCGCCCCCAGCAGCCAGCGTCCGGCGTGCCGGTCGATGGGGTGGCGCGCCAGCACCAATCCGGTGATGACGGCGCCGATGGCGGGTGCGGCCCGCAGGATGCCCAGGCCCTCCGGGCCGGTATGGTAGATCTCGTGGATGAACGCAGGCAGCATGGCGACCGCGCCGCCGAACAGCACGGCGAACATGTCCAGCATCTGGGCGCCGAAGATCACCTGGTTGCCGATCACGAAGCGCAACCCTTCGGCGATGCTGGCGAAAACGGGAGCGGGCTCGGCCGGTGGCGGCTCCTGGACGCGTAACAGCAACAGGGCGAGGGTGGCCGCTGCGGACAGCACGGCAGCCACGGCATAGGCGGTGGTCTTGTCCGCCCAGCCGACCAGTGCCCCGCCCAGCGCTGGACCAGTCACCAGTCCGAACTGGAAGACCGAGGTGCCGATGCCGGCGGCGCGGGCATACTGGGCACGCGGCAGGATGAGTGCAAACAGCGCGTTGTAGGAGGGGCCGATAAAGGCGCGTGCCACGCCGGTGAAGGCGATGGCACCATAGATCCACAAGGTGGGGCTGCCATCGAGCAGCCCTTCCGCGACGCCGGCCAGGGCCAGCGCGTTGAGCCCGATCACGATGCAGGCGAATACCGCGAAGCCGCGCCGTGAGTAGTGGTCCACTGCATAACCGCCAAACAGCGCACAGGCGAAATAGGGCAGGGCCTCGGCCAGCCCGATCAGCCCCAGCGCCAGCGGGTCGCGTGTCAGCTCGTAGATGTGCCAGCCCACCACCACGGCGGTGATCTGGTAGGCCAGGACGATGAAGAGGCGGAAGGCGAGCAGTTTGAGAAAGGCGGGATTACGCATGGCGGACATTGTGCCCATACGCTCCCCGCCAGGCAATGGGGGCATAGACCCTGAAGCCGGTGGTTGCTATCATGCCCCGGTTTTGGCGTGGAGAAAACATGATGCGTCGCAAGCTGGTGGTCGGCAACTGGAAGATGCATGGCAGCACGGCAGGCAACCGGGTGTTGCTGGAAAAGATCGTCAACGGGGTGCGCGATTATCGCAATGCCGATTATGTAGTGTGCGTGCCCTATCCCTATTTGTATCAGGCGCAGAGCCTACTGCAGGGCAGCAACGTGATGTGGGGCGCACAGAATCTGTGCGCCACCAAGGATGGTGCCCTGACTGGCGCGGTGTCGCCCGCCATGCTGGTCGATTTTGGCTGTACCCATGTACTCGTCGGTCACTCGGAACGGCGCCTGCAGTTCCACGAAACCGACGATACGGCGGCAGCACGCTTTCACGCCGCACAGGAGGCAGGCCTGATCCCCATCTTGTGCATGGGAGAGTCGCGCGAGGAACGGGATTCCGACTGGACAGAGTTCATCGTGGGGCGCCAGCTCGATTCCGTCATGCGGCGGTATGGCGTGGAGGTGCTCAGACGCGCCGTGCTCGCCTATGAGCCGTTGTGGGCGGTGGGGTCCGACAATCCCGCCACGCCGGATCAGGCCGAGGAAGTGCACCAGTTCATTCGCAACCGCATCGCACGCTGTGATCCCGAAATCGCCCGGCAAGTGCGTATTTTGTATGGTGGCAGCCTGACGGCCGCGAACGCAGCGGCTATGTTCGCCATGCCCAATGTCGATGGCGGTCTGGTCGGGCGCGCTTCCATCAAGGCCGAGGAGTTCATCGGCATCTGCCGCGCAGCCAATTAAGCCGCGCCGCAGACGCCTCCTCCGCAGCTTTTCGTCAGGGCCGGTCCAGGCTGCCCATGGACTTGGGATAGGCGACCACGCCCCATGGCATGTCCGGGACCGGGATGCGTTTGGTGACTTCCAGCGCGTCGGCGTCGATCACCACCACCTCGTTGGACTTGCCACAAGCCAGGAGGATCTGTCGGTCGTCCGGAGTGAAGGTGAAATGCCAGCAGCGCTCACCGGTCGGGATGTCCTTGATCTTGCCGAAGGTTTTGGCATCGAACACCTGCAGCACCTTCTCCTTGTTCGCAGCCACGAACACCCGCTCGCCCTTGCGGTCGAAAGACACGCCGTAAGGCGTTTTGCCGGTGGGGACTTCCTTCACCACTTCGAACTTATCGTTCATCACCAGCATCTTGTCAGCATACTCCAGGGTGGTGACCACGGTCTTGCCGTCGGGAGAGGTCTTGATACCGCGCGGCCGTTCACCGTAGCTGCCGACCGGGATGGTTTTCAGCAGCCTGCCGGATTTCATGTCATGCACGGTAATCGAATTGTCCGATTCGTTGGTGACGATCATCTTGCGGCCATCTTTGGAGAATTCCACGCCCTCGGTTTCCGGCTTGCCGGTGATGTCCTTGACGATCTTGGCTTTTTTCAGATCGACGATGGCGATGTGACCGGGGAGGGCTTCTTCCGCGTCGTCATCCTTGGCTTCCGGCGTCCCCGGCTTGGGCGGGGGACCGGACTTGGAGCTGGGTTCGTAGGTCACATAGGCTTTGTCGCCATGAACTCGCACGAACTCCGGGTTCTTGCCGATGGTGACGAAGCGGGGTGGCGTGCTGCCCGAGGTGTCGATGATGGAAATGTTGCCTTCATCCTTGTTGGCTGTTACCAACCATTTGCCATTGGCTGTAACCCCCAAGCCACGTGACCCCTTGGCGCCGGTGTCCAGCTTGGCGGAGACCTCCAAAGTGTCGAGGTCGATGACGGTGACACCGCTCCCATCTTGGCTGGTGACATAGGCCACCCCCGTGCCGCCGGCATGGGCGGCGCCCGCCACGCCCAAAGTCAGCAGCAGGGCAAAGGATAGGCGCTTGATTTGCTTCGGTTCCATGTAGATGTTCTCCTGTTGATCATGTTCACAAAACGCCGTTGCAGCTCAAACAGCAAAGCGTACTGGCGTCTCGAAAAAGGCAAGAATCGTTCCGAGCCAGCGGTGAGAGTCAAAATTTGTGGAAAAATTCCGTCGACGACTGGAGTGCGGCATCATTCTAGTGCATTACCGTTTCATTCGGGAGAATAGCCTGCTAGACTTTTTTCATGCATGTGCATGCGGGCGAAATCTGGGGGAAGCGTCAGGCCGGTGGCAACGTCGTCGCCTACCTGGTTTTGAAGGTCGGCCACAAGGGTCGCTTGACACTGCGGAACTTGAAAACGCCCGCCAATGTGTTCGAAACCGATGCCGCAAATCTGGTGGGTGGGGGCTATTTCCGGATCAGCGCAACGCCCTATGTTGATCTGACATCGAGGTGCGGCAAGGGCGCACGACGTACCCGGCCGATGCGCTGCCCGCGCACGGTGGACATGTTCGAGGGGCGCGCCGACGCCGAGCTCCCGCGTTGCGTGGACTGACTGTGGCTGTTCCACTCTACATTGCCAAATATGCGGTGTTCGACGAGCTTGGCCGGGGGGCCACCAGCGTGGTGTATCGTGGGCGAGACCCCTTCACCAATCGGGACGTGGCGATCAAGGTATTCAACCCAGACGGCTTTGCCAGCGAGGCGCAGCGCAGCAAGTTCGAGAAGCTGTTCATCACCGAAGCGGCATTGGTCGGCAAGCTCAACCATCCCCACATCGTGAACATTTTCGATGCTTCGGTGGAGGGCTCCCAGCGCTACATCGTGATGGAGCTGGTAAACGGCAAGGCACTGGACGAGTATGCCGACCCCGATACCCTGTTGCCTATCCCGCAGGTAGTGCAAATCATCTTCAAGTGCTGCACGGCACTCGACTTCGCCTGCCGCCAGGGCATCATCCACCGCGACATCAAGCCCGCCAACATCCTGCTGTGCGACAACGGCGAGATCAAGATCACCGATTTCGGCGCGGCGCTGATGACCGACATGGAAAAAACCCAGCTTGTCGGTGTGGGCTCGCCCGCTTACATGTCTCCGGAGCAGGTACGCGAAGAACCGCTCACTTTTCAGTCCGACATCTACTCCTTGGGGGTGGTGCTGTACCGTCTACTCACCGGACATCTGCCTTACGAAGCGGACAATGCCTATGCCCTGGTCCACAAGATCGTCCATGAAGCGCCACGTGACGTACGCCAGCTGCGCCCCGAGGTGAGCCCGGAGCTGGCGCGCATCGTGCACAAGGCGATGGAAAAAAGTTTGTCCGCACGATATCAGCATTGGGCGGATTTCGCCTCCGACCTCGCTTCCTGCGTCAGCCCGGCCACGGTGTCCGAGAAAGTGGTCAGCGATTCCGAAAAGTTCAACACACTCAAGAAACTGGCATTCTTCAAGGAGTTTACCGATGTCGAGCTGTGGGAGGTGCTGCGGGTGAGCGACTGGCGCAGGCTACCGGCCGGCAAGGTGCTGGTGAAGGAAGGGGATATCGGCAACTCGTTTTTCATCATCGCCGATGGCGAAGTGACCGTCACCAAGATGAAGAAGCTGCTCAACAGACTGAAGACCGGGGATTGCTTCGGCGAGATGGCCTATATCGAGCAGACCAAGTCCATGCGTACCGCCACCATCACCGCCGCCACCGATGTCATGCTGATCAAGATCAAGGCGGACGCCCTGATGCAGGCCTCGGACAACCTGCAGCTGAAGTTCAACCGCGCTTTCCTGAAAATCCTGGTGCAGCGTTTGTCCATGGCCAGCACCGAGTTGGCCACGCTGCTGGGTTAGTCTTCTTTCGGCGGCGTGTAGGAGACAGCGATGATCTCGAATTCTTCCATGCCGCCGGGCGTGCTCACTTTCACGATATCCCCTTCGCCTTTGCCGAGCAAGGCCTTGCCGAGCGGTGAGATCCAGCTGATATAGCCCTTGCTGGGATTGAGCTCATCCTGACCGACGATGCGGTAAGTGATTTCACAGTCTTTACTAAGGTCATAGAGCGTCACCCAGGCCCCGAAATAGACTTTCTCCAGACCCTGCTGGTGCGCCGGATCGACCACTTCGGCCAGTTCCATGCGCCTCATCAGGAATTTCAGGCGTGCATCGATCTGGCGCAACCGCCGTTTGCCATAAATATAGTCGGCATTCTCGCTGCGGTCACCATTGGAAGCGGCCCAGGCCACATCGGCCACGACACGGGGACGCTCCACCTTGTAGAGGTGGTCGAATTCGGCCTTGAGCGCGGCATAGCCTTCCGGCGTGATGTAATTTTTGGGATTGGACACAAATTCGAATTTTACCGCAAGGTGTGCGATGAGAAACTGTGAGGATAAAATCGCTGCATGTCTGAGGCTCCTCTGATTCTCTGTTCCACGGCACGTCTGGCGTGGATGACGCGGCAGGCATACGACCTGGCACAGCGCGCCGCCGGTCATGCTCGATGGCAGCCGCCTACGGTGCTGACGCTGGCACAATGGTTGGACGATACCGTGGAACGCGCCTTGCTGACAGGGGAGGTCGAGATGGATGCGCTGCCGGTGCGGCCACTCGACGAGGCGGCCGAACTGCTGCTATGGGAGCAAGCCATCGCGCAATGTTTGACGGATGACGCAGCGCTGCCGTTATTCGATATCGCCGGTATAGTGCGCATTGCTGCCGAAGCAAACGCCTTGGTGGAGGGTTGGGGGGTGTCGGTGTCCGCGCATGAACTGACGGAAGAAACCCGTCAGTTCATGCGCTGGCGGGAAGCTTTTCGAGCCTTGTGCGACCACCATCGGGTAATGGAGGCGGCGCGCTTGCGCAAGCTGCAGATCGACATCCTGCAACGGGGAATCAAGACGTTGCCCGGGAAGATTCATTTGGCTGGATTCGACCGCTTGGGTCCCCAAGAACAGCGATTGATCGAGGTGCTGCGCGATCGGGGCGTCAGGGTATCCCTCTTGGAGCCGGAACGTCGACCTCAGGCCCAGAGCTGGCAGCTGGCGTGCGAAGATGCCGAAGCAGAATGCCGGGCGGCCGTCGCTTGGGTACGTGCCAAGCTCGAAGCTTGTCCGACGGCCATGCTCGCCATCATGGTCCCCGATTTGGATGTGCGGCGTAGCTGTCTGTCTGCCTTGCTCGACGACGTCTTGCATCCGGAAACGGTATTTCCTGCCCGGAGCGAGGGGCGGCGCCATTATGACATTTCTTTGGGTGAACCCCTGGCTGCGCATCCATTGGTGGCCTGCGCGCTGGAGTTGATCGGATTGGCAGTGCAGCGCCCGCAATTCTCCCAGCAGGCATTCGGTTGCCTGCTGCGCGACGTGTATTGGTCGAGTGGTGTACGGGAAGCCGACGCGCGTGCGTTGCTGGAAGCACGCATGAGGCGTAAGTTACCACCGGCCGTGCGCTTGGAGCAGGTAGTGCGGCTTGCCGAGATTGCATTACGGGATGGCTTGCCGATCGCCTGCCTGTCCGCTCATCTGCAGGCCCTGCACGCCGAAGCCGGCAACTGGCCGCGCCGGCAGGGCGCAGCTGCTTGGGCAAAGGCTTTTGCGACGTTACTCGCCGCCGCCGGCTGGCCAGGCGAGCGTAGTCTGTCTAGCCACGAATTCCAGGCGCACCGTGCATGGACCGAAACGCTGGAGGCGTTCGCCCGTCTGAACGATCTGCTTGGCACACTGGACGCGATGACGGCCTGGAAGCGGTTGGGGCGTCTTTGCCGCACGCGCATTTTCCAGCCCGAAGCCGATGGGACAGCCCAGATTCTGGTGATGGGCATGCTGGAAACCGCTGCCGTTCCGCTGGACGCGGTCTGGGTGATGGGCATGAACGATCATTTGTGGCCGCCACCCCCCTGTCCCAACCCACTGCTGTCCGCCGCCGCCCAGCGCGCCGCAAGGGCGCCCGGCGCGGATGCCCGGATCCAGGCCGAATTCGCCCAGGTCATCCAGCACCGCATCTTCTCCAGTGCGCCCGAGGTGGTACTGTCCTGGGCGCGCAAAGAAGGCGAGCGCGAGTTGCGCCCCAGCCCGCTGCTGGAAGACGTGCCGTCATGGCCGCATCCGCCCGCGTACGCGTCCACCCTGGCCGAACGGTTGGCGCAGCCCGCCGCCATGCAGTGGCTGGACGATCACCGCGCTCCACCAGTGGCGGCGGATGAACAAGTGCGCGGCGGCACCGGCCTGCTCCGGGCCCAGGCGGTCTGTCCGGCATGGGCCTATTTCCGCTACCGCCTTGGCGCCCGCCCCCTTGATCAGCCGGTCGAGGGGCTGGACGCGCTGCAGCGCGGCAGTTTGCTACACGCCGTGCTGCAGTGCTTTTGGCGGGGACGCGATTCGGCGTGGCTACAAGGCATGGGACAAGACGCGCTCGCGGATGCCATCGATCGGGCGGTGGAGCAAGGACTGCACCGGTTTTGTGAAACGCTGGAGGTGTCCCTGCCGCCCGTTTTCCTGACGCTGGAAAGGCAGCGCTTGCAAGCCCTGCTGACCGTCTGGCTGGAATACGAGAGGACGCGCCCGCCGTTCGTGGTGCAAGACTGCGAACGCCAGGTGACGCTCGATATCGCCGGCTTGCGGGTCAGCCTCACCCTGGACCGCATCGACCGGCTGGAGGACGGCCGATGGGTGGTCCTGGATTACAAGACCGGCAGCAAGCCGGACTTCCGCAGCTGGGCGGAAGACCGCATCGCCGATCCGCAGCTGCCGGTGTACGCTGCGCTGGCCATGGCCGACGAGGAGGTGGCGGCCGTCTGTTACGCCAAGGTGCGCGCGGATGCGCAGCAGTTCATCGGCATCGCCGCGACGGATGGCATCCTGCCCGGTGTGAAAGCCCTGGAGGGTGCGCGTAGCGTGTTCCCCGAAACACGTTTTCCGAGCTGGCAGGCACTCTTGGCGCACTGGCGGGAACGCCTCGAGGCCATCGCCATGGAGATTCTGGCGGGCGAGGCGGCGGTGAAGTTCCGGGACGAGGCCGATTTGCGCCATTGCGAGGTGTTGCCGCTGCTGCGTCTGCCTGAGCGCAAATTGCAGTATGAACGGGGGGGATGGTACCGTGCCTGATGCGTTGCTCGAACAGGACGAAGCCAGCCGCGTGCGTGCGCTGGAACTGGCCTCGTTCATCGTCGAGGCACCGGCTGGCGCAGGCAAGACCGAACTACTGACGCAACGCTACCTCAAGCTGCTCGACGTGGTGGAGGCACCGGAGGAGATCGTCGCCATCACCTTCACCAATAAGGCGGCCGCCGAGATGCGCGGCCGTGTGTTGCAGAGCCTGCGGGAGGCGGCGGACGCCATACCGGTGGATGCGCCCCACAAGGCGGTGACGCGCCAGCTGGCACGTGCCGCGCTGGCCCGATCCTCGGCGCTGGGCTGGAATCTGCTGACCCAGCCGGCGCGGCTGCGCATTACCACCATCGACGCGCTGTGCAGCCTGCTGGCGCGACAGATGCCGCTGCTGAGCCGCTTTGGCAGTCAGCCAGGCGTATGCGCGGATGCCACCCTGCATTATCGCGAGGCGGCACGGCGTACCCTGGCCATGCTGGAAAACCAGACGGAGCACGGCCCGGTGGGCATCGCGTTGGCCTATTTCGATAACGATACGGGGCAGCTGTCCAATTTGCTGGCGGACATGCTGGCCAAGCGCGATCAGTGGCTGCACCATACCAACCGGCCACTGACACAAGAGGAAGCCGAGACCGCTTTGCGTCATCTGGTACGACATGACCTCGCCCAGGCAGCGGCGGTATTGACACCGGAACTACAAACGAGGTTGATGCCGGTGGCGCGTTATGCTGCATCCAACTTGCCGTGCGATCATCCGCTGGCACTCTTGTCGGATTGGGAGACACCTCTTACGCCCACACCGGAGGCATTGCCCCTGTGGCGCGCCATGTGCGAACTGCTGCTGACCGGCGAGGGTAGCTGGCGCAGGGCATTCGACAAGCGGTTGGGGTTCCCGGCCACGGAAGAAGGCCGCGCGTGCAAGGAGCAGCTGTTGGAGATCCTGGCCGGGTTGCCTGATCCGCAGCCGCTGGCACGCATCCAGTCTCTGCCCGAAGTGCGCCGCGACGACGCAGAATGGCGTATCGTCGGCGCGCTGGCCAGTCTGCTGCAGCAGGCGGCCGGGCATCTGCTGGCGGTGTTCCAGGAAGTGGGCGAAGTGGATTTCGTCGAGGTGGCGAGCCGCGCGCTGTATGCCCTGGAAGACGAGGTCGGGCCGACCGATCTGGCATTGCGGTTGGACTACCGTATCCAGCATTTGCTGGTGGACGAATTCCAGGATACCAGTCCCACCCAGGTCAAACTGCTGGAGCGGTTGACGGCCGGGTGGGCGCCGGGCGACGGGCGTACACTGTTTTGCGTGGGTGATCCCATGCAGTCGATCTACCGTTTCCGCAAGGCCGAGGTTGGCCTGTTCTTGCAGGCGGAGCGCTATGGCATTGGTCACTTGCGTTTGGAGTGCCTACGCCTGACGCGCAACAACCGCTCTTGTCCGGCAGTGGTGCAATGGGTGAACGATACTTTCCGTCATGTGTTTCCCTCGACCGACAGCGAAACGCGTGGCGCCATCTGCTATCGGCCGTTCATCGCTACCCGTCCGGCAGAAGCCGGCGACGGGGTATTCGTGCATCCGCTGCGCACCGAACAGGGGGCCACGGAAGATCAGCTGGCCGCATTGGAGGCGCGTCATGTGGTGACCTTGATCGAGCAGGAGCGGGCTGCTTTCCCCGACAAACGTATCGCCGTGCTGGTGCGCGCGCGTACCCATCTGGATGCCTTGGTGGCGGAAATCCGGCGCCACTACCCAGGGTTGAAATTCCAGGCAGTGGAAGTGGAAGCACTGGCCGGCCGGCAGGTGGTGCAGGATGCGCTGACATTGGTCCGTGCGCTGTTGCACCGTGCCGACCGCGTCAGCTGGTTGGCGCTGTTGCGTGCTCCCTGGTGCGGGCTGACGCTGGCCGATCTGCATACCTTGGCCGCCGATGACCACGATGCCACCGTGTGGCAGCTGATGCACGACGCGTCACGTCTTGCGCGCATGAGTGAAGATGGCCGACGACGTCTGCTGTATGTGCGCGGTGTGCTGGAAGAATCCTTCGCCCACCAGGGCCGCCAGCCCGTGCGGCGCTGGGTCGAATCGGCCTGGCTGCGGCTGGGCGGGCCGCATTGTCTGTGGGACGCCGGCGACGTGCGCGATGTGCAGACGTTTTTCGATCTGGTGGAGCGTCTGGCGCGTTCGGGTCGCTTCGCCGTGGATGAACTGGAAAAGGCTATGGCAGAACTTTATGCCGCGCCTGAGGTACAGGCGGAGGCCTATCCTCAGTTCATGACGCTGCACAAATCTAAGGGATTGGAATTCGACAGTGTGATCCTGCTGGGTTTGCATCGTCTTCCCAAGGGAAACGACGTGCCGCTGGTGCTATGGGAGGAGGTGGCGATCGATGCGGCCGAGCCGCAGTTGGTGGCGGCACCCTGGGTGCCCCGGCACCGTCGCGGGGGCCTGCCTTCCGCCTACGATTATCTGCGCCGACTGGAGGCCGAGCGCGCGGCCAACGAGGCAGCACGCGTGCTGTATGTCGGTGCCACACGGGCGAAACAGCGCCTGCATCTGGTCGCGGCCGTGGCGCCCAATGCCAAAGGGGAACTCAAGCCGCCGGCCGGCAGTTTCCTCGAACGGTTGTGGGATGCCATCGGTACGCATTTCACGCAGGCGATGGTTTCGACCTGTTCCGATACGGAGGAAGTGCCGACCGACTTCATCCCTCGGCTGGTCCGCCTTCCACAGCCAGCGCTTCCCGAATTGCTCGCGCAGGTAGCACCATCTGCAGCGACGCCAGGCGAAGGCGCGATACCACGACCAGCCACCGCGCAGGGGAATCTGGAAGCGGATTGTGGCACGCTGGCGCATCTCTATCTGGAGATGATGGCCGGCCCGTCGTTGGCGGACTGGACAGCTGTCCGCTTGCAGGCATTGCGCCCCGCCATGGTGCGCTGGCTGCAAAGGCAGGGGCATCGCGAAGCCCAGGCACGACAAGGTGCGGATCGGGTACTGGCGGCGTTGTGCCGTACGCTTTCGTCATCCGATGGTCAGTGGGTGCTGCGCGACCGTCTCGGGGCAGCTTCGGAGCTGGTCGTGGCAGAAAGTGAGGGCGGGCGGACCGTACGACATGGGGTGGATCGCACCTTCATTGAGGGAAAAGCGCGTTGGGTGATCGATTACAAGTTGGAACATTTGGACGAAGAGGTAACGGAAGCCACGCTCCGAGCGCTGGCGGAACGCCACCGCCCACAGCTCGAGCGCTATGCTGGGCTGTTCGCCGGCGAAGGGCTGCCGGTGCGCAAGGCCGTGCTGTTTCTGGAAGCCGGGCGGCTGGTGGAGCTCTAGCCTTGGAACGCGTCAAATCCTGAAGCGGCTGACCGTCGCCTCCAGATTTTCGGCCAGTTCCACCAGATGACGCGCCGCCTCGGCCGCATGCTGGATGGCGTTGCTATTGTCCTCGGCCATCACGGCGATTTGTTCTACCAGCCGGGAGATCTCCTCACTGGCGACGTTTTGTTCCCGCACCCGCTGGGTAATGTTGTCCACCCCTTCGTTGGTGTGCATGGCCGCATCGCGCGTGCGTTCGAGCGCGGCCGCGGCTTGCACGGTCAGTGCCTCGCTGGATTCGAGGAATTTTTGGCCACGCGCCAGCGTATCGGTGACTTCGCTGGACTGGGCATTGATGGCGCGCGTCACACCGTCGATTTCGTTGGCGGCCTGGGCGGATTTTTCTGCCAGCTTGCGTACCTCGTCGGCCACCACGGCGAAGCCGCGGCCGAATTCTCCAGCACGCGCCGCTTCAATGGCGGCATTGAGGGCCAGCAGGTTGGTTTGATCGGCGATGTCCTTGACCTGTTGGGTCATGTGGCTGATGGTCGCCATGTTTTCCACGAACTGGCCGACCGATTGCGCCACTTGTTGCATACTGGCGATGGTGTTCTGCATTTCACGCAACAGGGCGGCCAGCTGCTCGTTGCCGATACGGCTTTGTTCCAGGCTGGAAGAGGACAGACGACGCACTTCGTCGGCATTCTCCGCCACTGCGCTGATGCTGCGCGTGACATGCTCCATGGTCTGGGCGGCGGTGTCGGCCGCCGTTTTTTGGTGCTGGGATCCTTGCACGATGGTGGAAGCGGTGTCGGCCAGTGCGGTGGCGGCTTCTCCGACGCGCGCGGTGGCGTGCTTGACGTTATCGACGATGGCGCCCAGGTCTTTGCGGATCTGCTCGGCGCTGGCCGCCACCTGGCCGATTTCGTCTTGTGTGGTCTGAATGATCGGCTGGGAGAAATCGCCTTGCGCCAGGCGGCGCAAATCACGCTCCAGCTGGCGGGCCGGCCCTATGATGTTGCGCTGTACCAGCCACAGAAAGACCACAAATGCGATCACGATGGCCGCTGCCATCAGCCCGAGGGTGAACAGGATTTCATTCTGGAATTTCGCTGCTTGATCATCCGGCAGGATTAGGCTTTCCTGCCACGCCAGCCAGAGCCCAAACAAGGCCGCGCTCAGCAGCATGGTGGTGCCGCTGCCGGTGATGAGCAAAAGCTTGTTGCGGATGCTGCCGGAAACCATGTCGATCAATGGGCTCATAGGTTCTCCTCCCTGGATTTTTATTCGGAATGAAAACGATGGTGGCGTCGGACCGCCTTGAGGTGGCGTCGTACGTACCACACGACGAAGATCACCACCGCGGCGGCGATCACGTGGTGGAACTGGTGGAAATAGACCTTGAGGCGGGTCCAGTGCTCGCCCAGTTTCATCCCCAGCCATCCCAGCGCCCCGCACCAGATCAGCGAGCCGGCGAAAGTATAAGCGACGAAGCGTCCCATGGGCATGCGCGCGAGGCCGGCGGGAAAGGCGATGAAAGTACGCACTGCCGGCAGCAGACGGCCGATGAAGATGATGGCCTCCCCGTATTTTTCGAAGGCGCGGTCGGCCAGATGCAGGTCGTGGTGCGAGATCAGCACCCACTTGCCATATTTCTCCACCAGCGGGCGCCCGCCATACATGCCCAGGTAATAGGCCGGGATCGATCCGGCCACGCAGCCTGCCGCGCCGGCCAGCGCGATGCCCCACAGCGTCATCTCCCCCTTGAACACCAGATAGCCGGAGAATGGCATGATGATTTCCGAAGGCAGCGGAATGCAGGCCGACTCGATGCCCATCAGCAGCACGATACCGCCGTAGCCGAGCGAGGAGATGACCGCGACGATCCAGCCGGCGAGAATGGTGAGGATGTGTTCGATCATGGATGGCATGATTCCGAAACTAGAAGGCAAGCTCCATTATAATGGGAGTCTCGGAAATGAAGCGCTTTCTCATGCTAGACAAGATTCTTGCTGGACGCGCCGGTTATCTGCTGGGTTTCCTGGTGGCATATGCGGTGGTGGTTCTGGCGCTCTACATCCAGGTCCGCAATGACCTGGAACCCTGTCCTTTGTGTATTTTCCAGCGCATCGCCTTCATGGTGCTGGGAGTGGCTTTCCTGCTGGCAGCGTTGCATCATCCCAGCGGGGTGTGGCGCAAGGTGCACGGCGCACTACAATGTGTGATCGCCTTGGTTGGCGCTGGCATCGCCCTGCGCCATGTCTGGATCCAGAACCACCCCGAGGAAGTGATGGCCGAGTGTGGTGCTGGCTTCGATTACATCTTTGAGCGTTTTCCGTTGGGTAAAGCGGTGGAACTGGTGTTCAAGGGGACCGGTGAGTGTTCCGCCATCGACTGGACCCTGCTCGGGCTCACCATCCCGCAATGGTCGTTGGCTGCTTTCATCGGCTTGGCCGCCTATGCGGTGCTGTTGGCATGCCGTACGGATCGCTGAACCTGGCCAGATGGATCGGACGCCGCCGGTTTTCGTGAAGGAATGAAAACGCATTCATGTACAAGACGATAGAAGATTGTGTGGGTGAGACACCATTGGTCCGGCTGCGGCGCATGCCAGGAGAGACCACCAATGTGCTGCTGGTGAAGCTGGAAGGCAACAACCCGGCCGGCTCGGTGAAGGATAGGCCTGCGCTGTCCATGATTTCCCGTGCCGAAGCACGCGGCGAGATCAAACCAGGCGACACCCTGATCGAGGCGACCAGCGGCAACACCGGGATCGCGCTGGCGATGGCGGCGGCGATCAAAGGCTACAAAATGGTGCTGGTGATGCCGGAAAACCAGTCCCTGGAACGTCGTCAGACCATGAAGGCTTATGGCGCAGAGCTGGTGTTGACGCCCAAAGAAGCCGGCATGGAAGGGGCGCGCGATGTCGCCGAAAGGCTGCAGCGAGAGGGCCGTGGCCGTATCCTCGACCAGTTTGCCAATCCTGACAACCCACAGGCGCACTACGAGGGCACCGGCCCGGAAATCTGGCGTGACACGGAAGGCAAAATCACCCATTTCGTTTCCAGCATGGGGACCACCGGCACCATCATGGGGACTTCACGCTACCTCAAGCAAATGAACCCGGCCATCCAGATCGTCGGCGTGCAGCCGCAAGAAGGCGCGCAGATCCCCGGCATCCGCAAATGGCCGCCGGAATACCTGCCGAAAATCTGCGATTTTTCACGCATCGACCGCATGATCTATGTGAGCCAAGCCGACGCCGAAGAAACCACCCGCCGGCTGGCGCGGGAGGAGGGCATCTTTGCCGGCATCTCCTCCGGCGGCGCCCTGTTTGCCGCGCTGCAGCTGTCGAAAGAGCTCGAGCACGCCGTGATCGTTTCCATCGTGTGCGACCGCGGTGACCGCTACCTCTCCACCGGGGTGTTTCCGGAATGATATCGGGCGGCTGGCCGCGGCTGCTCGGACTGTGGCTGTGCGCACTGTGCTGCGAGGCGGGCGCCATCACCCGCATCGACATCCATGTCGGCGAAATCCGCCACCCTGCCGTGGTGGTGCGCGATCTTACCGCCAGCCTGGACATGCAAGGCCGCTGGCGCGGCAATGCGGATTTTGCTCAGGGCGACTGGGGGCAGTTGGCGAAGGCAGCCGGGTTGCCGGTCGTAGTGAGCCGGGGAGCCCTCCTGGGGCGGGCCGAGTTTGCCGGCGCCCACACCCGGCTGGAGCAGCTGCGGGTGGCTACCGAGCTGCGCGACGTGACCTTCGGCGATACCGCCGGCCTGCATGCCGGCGAGCGCGTGGGAGGACGCTTCGAGATGGAAGCCGTGCGCGTCGGCGAACGGTGGCGCTGGCAGGGCCTGGTGGACTGGCAGACTGGGGAAGTGTTCTGGCAGCCGCTTTATTTTCCTAGCGGTGGGCACGAGGTGAGCGCGCGCGGTGTCTTGTCGCCGGAATTCCTGGAGGTGGAAGCGGGGAGCGCGAAGCTGGGTGGGGTGGGGCGGGTCGATTTCCATGGCCGTCTCGAACTGACCGGCAAGTCCCTGGAGCGGCTGGAACTGTCCGGCCACGGTCTGGAAGCGGGCCGCGGTTACGAACTACTGGTCAAGCCGTTCCTGGACAAGACCATGCTGGGCAACCTGGAGATCGCAGGCCGCGCCGACCTGCAGGCGCAGCTGATCGAAGGCGGGGTGCGGGCGTTTCGCCTGGCCTTGCGCGACTTGGACGTCGAGGACAAGGGCGGCCGATTCGCTTTCTACAAAGTCGATGCCGAGCTGCCTTGGGCGCGGGATGCGGCCAATCGCGCCCACCTGCGCTTCGAAGGGGGGCGACTGCTCGGCCTGCCGCTGGGGCGCAGCGCACTCGCTATACAGACGGAAGGCATGCTGGTGTCCATGCCGGAAGGACGCATCCCACTGTTGGATGGTGTGCTGACGCTGAAAGACGTATTCGTGGGAGTCGTCGATGGGACATGGCGGGGCCATCTCGGCGCCGCGCTGTCGCCGGTGTCCATGGGCGCTTTTTCCCACGCCATGGGGTGGCCGCGTATGGAAGGCACACTGGCGCTGACCGCCCCCCTGGTCACTTATGTCGAAGGCAGGCTGGCCGCCGATGGAGTGCTGAAGTTCGAGGTGTTCGATGGCACCGTGACGGTGGACAATCTGGTCCTGCACGATCCGCTGGGCCGGGCACCGCGCCTTTATGCCGATATCGTCATGCGCAACCTGGATCTCGACCCGCTCACGCGCACCTTTTCTTTCGGCGCCATGCGCGGGCGGCTGGACGGTGACGTGCGCGGCCTGCAGCTTTCATCCTGGCGGCCGGTCGAATTCGACGCCAGCTTCCGCAGCAGCCCCGGCGACTACCCGAAAAAAATCTCGCAGCGGGCGGTGGAAAACATCTCGGCGCTGGGCGGTGCCGGGGCTGCGGCAGCGATCCAGCGCAGTTTCCTGCGCTTTTTCCGGGAATTCAACTATGCCCGCATCGGTCTGTCGTGCCGGTTGCGCAACGGTGTTTGTATGATGGATGGGATAGAACCGGCGCAACATGGCTATGTCATCGTCAAAGGCAGTGGCGTCCCCGCCATCACGGTATTGGGTTACAATCGGCAAGTGGGTTGGGACGAACTGCTGGAGCGCCTGAAGCGCGTCACGGCAGGCAATGCGCCCATCATCGAGTAAAGGATAGCCCCATGAAAATCCATAGGATCTGGATGCTGGCAGCCGCGCTGATGCTGCCGGCCTGCGTCACCATCAACATCTATTTCCCCGCCGCGGCCGCAGAGAAGGCCGCCGACAGGATCATTGACGAGGTCTGGCAGCTCAACAAGGATGCCACGCCTCCCGTCGAACGAAACAAGGAGACCCAGTGATGCGCAAATTTCTGATCGCCCTGTTGTTGCTGCCGCTGCTGGCATTGGCTGCCGCCGACCTGGAAATCAACACCCCGGCCATAGGTGCCCTCAAGTCCAGCATGCAGGCGCGTCATGCCCAACTCGCCCCCCATTATGCCAGTGGCGCCATCGGCCTCACGCGCGACGGTCTCGTCGCACTGCGCGATGCCAATGCTGTGCCGCTCAAGGACCGCCAGGCGGTCAATGCCCTGGTGGCAGCCGAGAATGGGGACCGTAACGCGCTCTATAAGGAAATCGCCGTTGCCAATGGTCACCCCGAGTGGGAAGCCGAAGTGCGTAATACTTTCGCCCAACGCTGGATACAAAAGGCGCAGGCGGGTTGGTGGTATCAGGATGCCACTGGAGGTTGGGCCAGGAAGTGACGCCGACGCTGGTATTCGACATCGAAACCGTCCCTGACACCGATGGCCTGAAAAAGCTGCTCGAGCTGCCAGCCGACACGCCGACCGCGGATGTCGCCCGGATCGCCATGCTCCAGCGTCGCCAACAAAGTGGCAGCGATTTCCTGCCACTACACCAGCATCGGGTGTGTGCCATTTCCTGTGCCCTGCGCAGCAGCGAGGGGTTCCGGGTGTGGTCGCTGGGGGGGCCGGAGTCCGGCGAAGCCGAGCTCATCCGACGCTTTTTCGATGGCATCGAGAAATATACGCCGCAATTGGTGTCGTGGAACGGCAGCGGGTTCGATCTGCCAGTGCTGCACTACCGCGCCATGGTGCATGGCATCCAGTCCCCGCGTTACTGGGATCTGGGGGATGACGACCGTGACTTCCGTTACAACAATTACATCAACCGCTTCCATACCCGCCACCTCGACCTCATGGATTTGCTCGCGCTCTATCAGCCGCGTGCCAACGCGCCGTTGGACGACATCGCCAAGCTGTGTGGCTATCCCGGCAAGCTGGGCATGGACGGCTCCAGAGTGTGGGAGGCCTATCTGGCCGGGGAGATCGGGGCCATCCGCAATTACTGCGAAACCGACGTCGCCAATACCTATCTGGTATTCCTGCGCTTCCAGCTGATGCGCGGCGTGTTCACGCCAGAGGAATACCGGCAGGAAATCGCGCGGGTGCGCGAGGTATTGGCAAGTTATCCCGGTTCGCACTGGCAGGAATTCCTGCAAGCCTGGAACAACTAGCCGCCCGAATGCGGCCATCGTCCTTCTTCGTCTTCATTCACACATGAGTCAGGGCATTGCAATCATCGAATCTCTCGACCACGAAGGGCGCGGCGTCGCGCATGTCGAGGGCAAGGCGGTGTTCATCGAAGGTGCTTTACCCGGTGAGACCGTTCGCTATCGCAGCTACCGCAACAAGCCGACCTACGAATTCGCCGCCCTGGACGGCATCCTCACGCCATCCCCTTTGCGCGTGACGCCGCGCTGCCCGCATTTCGGCACCTGCGGCGGCTGCGCCATGCAGCACTTGGACGCCGTCGCCCAGGTCGCCGCCAAGCAGCGCGTGCTGGAAGACAACCTGTGGCATATCGCCAAGGTCAAGCCGCACACCCTGCTACCACCCATCTTCGGCCCGGCCTGGGGCTATCGCCACAAGGCGCGGTTGCGGGCCCGCTACGTCCCGGCCAAAGGGCGGGTGTTGGTGGGTTTCAACGAGAAGGCCAGCAGCTATGTGGCGGACATGCGGCAATGTGAGGTTCTGCCGCCACACATTTCCGCCCTGATCGTCCCGCTGCAGGAGCTGCTGATGCAGCTGTCCGTCCGCAGCGCGGTGCCGCAGATCGAGGTCGCCGTCGGCGAGCAGGTTTCGGTGTTGGTGTTTCGTATCCTGGAGCCGCTGGAGGCGGCCGATGCGCCGCTGGTCCGGGCATTCGCCGACCATCATGGCGTGCAGGTGTGGCTACAGCCCAAGGGGCCGGAAACGGCCACGCCCTTCCATCCGCTGGATGCGCCCCCCCTTACCTACACGCTGCCCGAATTCGGGCTGACTTTCCCGTTCATGCCGACCGAGTTCACCCAGGTCAACCCCTACATCAACCGCGTGCTGGTGCGGCGCGCCATCGCGCTGCTCGACCCACGACCGGGCGAGCGCATTGCGGATTTTTTCTGTGGCCTGGGCAATTTCACGCTGCCCATCGCCCGGCGCGGCGCGCAGGTTCTGGGGCTGGAAGGTTCGGCCGCTCTGGTGCGCCGCGCACGGCAGGGGGCAGAGCACAACGGCCTGGCGCATGCGGTGGGATTCCGTGAAATCGATTTGTTCGAAGTCGATGCCGCTGCCATCGCCGCGCTCGGCCGCTTCGACAAATGGCTGATCGATCCGCCGCGTGACGGTGCGGTGGAACTGATCAAAGCGATGCCCGACGACGGTCCTCAACGCATCGTCTATGTTTCCTGCAATCCGGCTACGTTGGCACGCGACGCCGGTGTGTTGGTGCTGGTCAAAGGTTATGCCCTGAAGGCCGCCGGTGTGGTCAACATGTTTCCACACACCGCGCACGTGGAATCGATTGCCGTGTTTGAAAAAAAATAGTCCAAGCATACATGGTGCTACAAGCCTTCGGAGGGGTGGGTGTGGATCGAACTCCCGCACGGCTACTACGATGGGGTTGGCGCCTGGGGTGCGCTCTTTGTCTGTTGGCAAACATCCATATGGGATGGGCACAGGAAATTCGTTTTGCCATCGCCCAGGCACCACTCACGCTGGATCCGCGCTATGCCGTGGATGCCGCGTCCGAGCGTATCAACCGCTTGCTGTATCGGTCGCTGGTGGATTTCGACGCGCAAGGGCGTCCCGTTCCTGCCTTGGCTACTTGGCAAGTGCACGACCCCTGGCACGTCAGTTTCACCCTGGGCAGAGAAGGGCGCCGTTTTCATGACGGTAGCTGGTTGACTGCGCAGGACGTCGTCGCCACCTACCGTTCGCTGCTGGCGCTCGAGGATGCGCCGCATGCCGCGGAATTCGCCAACATCGCCGCTATGGATGCGCCAAACGCCGATACCGTGGTGTTCACCTTGAAAGACCCCGATGCCGATTTTCCGGCTCGCCTGGTGATGGGTATCCTGCCGGCACATCTCATCGCGCGCCACCACGATTTTTCCCGTCAGCCGGTGGGCAGTGGCCCACTAAGGCTGGTCGAATGGAACCGTACCCTGAGATTGGAGCGCGTGGCCGACCGGCAAGCCATCGTGTTGGAGGAAGTGCGTGACCCCACCGTGCGGGTGCTCAAACTGCTGCGAGGCGAAACCGATCTATTACAAGGCGATCTTCCTCCAGAACTGGTGAGGTATCTCAAGCGTCAGCCCGGCATACGCGTAGAGGAGACAGCGGGCACCAATTTTTCCTATCTCGGTTTCAACCTGCAGGATCCGCTACTCAAAAATCCGCGGGTGCGTCGTGCGGTGGCACTCGCCATCGACCGCGATGCCATCATCCGTCAGGTGCTGATCGGCGGCAGCCGGCCGGCCACCGCCATCCTTCCCCCCGAGCATTGGGCCGGTAATCCGGCATTGCAGCCCCTGCCTTATGATCCGGCACAAGCGCGCCGCCTACTGCAGGAATCAGGGCTCGCATTGCCGCTCAAACTCACTTTGAAGACGTCCACCGATATGCAACGGCTGCGGCTCGCAACCATCCTGCAGGCCCAGATGAAAAAAGCCGGTATCGATCTGCGCATCCGCAGCCTGGACTGGGGGACGTTTTTCGATGACGTCAGGCATGGTAAATTTCAGCTCTACAGCCTGACCTGGGTGGGCGTCCGCACGCCGGACATCTACCGACGGGCGTTCCACAGCGCATCGGTCCCGCCAACAGGGGCCAACCGTGGGCGGCTGCGCGACGTCGAACTGGATGCGTTACTCAAACGCCGGGACTGGCCGGCGGCGACCGCCCGCATCCATGCCCTGCTGCCTTACGTGCCGCTGTGGTACGAAGGTCAGTTCCTGGCGCTGGGGAGAGGGTTGCAAATGCGGGCACCCGCGCCCGACGGCAACTGGGACGGGCTGGCCACGATCACCAGAGGAGTCAGTCAATGATACGCGTCAAGCGTTTTTTGCACGCCAGTTTCATCATCGCCGATCTGGCGCGTTCTCGTGCCTTTTACGAAGGACTGTTCGGCTTCACGCCCAATCCAAATCGTCCGGATTTCGGGTTTCCCGGCGTCTGGTACGACATCGGGCCTAACCAGATCCATCTGATGCAAGTCCCTGACCCTTACCGGGATGCCGAGCGTCCTGCGCACGGTGGACGTGACCGTCATGTGGCCCTGGAGGTGGAAGACATCGAAGCGGTACGAGCCGAGCTGGAACGCGCAGGGGTTCGTTATTCCATGAGCAAATCGGGTCGTCCGGCGCTGTTTTGCTGGGACCCCGATGGCAACGTGCTGGAACTTTCCGCCGCCTGATACATGCGGATTCGCGTTTCCCTTTCCGCCCAGACGCTGGAATTGCAACGCGACGACGGCACCGTGGTGGCGCGGTGGTTGGTATCCACCGCCGAGAAGGGGGCCGGGGAGCGCAAGCACAGCTTTTGCACCCCACGTGGCCGGCACGTGGTACGTGCCAAGATCGGTGCCGGTCAACCCTTGGGCGCCGTATTCGTGGGACGCCGCCCCACAGGGGAAATCTGGACGCCGGCGCTGGCCGCGCAGCATCCCGGGCGGGACTGGATCCTGACGCGTATCCTCTGGCTGTCCGGCTGCGAGCCTGGCTTCAACCGCCTGGGTGATTGCGACACCATGCAGCGTTACATCTACATCCACGGCACCCCCGATACCGAGCCCGTGGGCGTGCCGCGCTCGCATGGCTGCATCCGCATGCGCAATGCCGACGTCATCGCGCTGTTCGACCAGGTGCCGGTAGGCACGCCGGTCTGGATCGAGGCGTGAGATTCCTGCTGCGACACCTGGCCAGTGTGCTGCCGGTGGTATTCGGCGTGCTGCTGCTGACCTTTTTGTTGCTGCACATGGTGCCGGGGGATCCAGTGGAAGTGATGCTGGGCGAATCAGCCACCGCCGCCGACCGTGATCGGCTGCGCGCGGAACTTGGGTTGAACCAGCCATTGCCGATACAGTTCGCCGACTATCTGGGACGGCTGGCACAAGGTGATTTCGGCCACTCCATCCACACCCACGTGCCTATCGCCGAGCTGCTGGCACAGCGCATCCCCGCCACCATCCGCCTTACCCTGTTGGCGCTGGTGGTGGCCTTGATGATGGGAGTACCGCTCGGCATCATCGCGGCACTGCATCACAACCGCTGGCCGGACCGGGGCGCGCGCCTGTTCGCGCTGACGTTGTCCGCCATGCCACATTTCTGGCTGGGGCCGCTGCTCATGCTGGTGTTCGCCCTGTGGCTGCCCTGGCTGCCGGTGAGCGGCATGGAAACGGGGGCGTCTATCGTGTTGCCGGCGCTCACCCTGGCTTGCGGCCTGGCGGCTTTGCTCACGCGCATGACCCGGGCCAGCCTGCTGGACGTGCTCGGCGAGGATTTCGTCCGTACTGCGCGCGCCAAAGGGTTGCCAGAGCGCACGGTGGTGCTGCGTCATGCGCTGCGCGCCGCATTGCTGCCGGTGGTGACAGTGGTGGGCCTGCAGCTGGGTTCGCTGCTGGCAGGGGCGGTGATCACCGAAACGGTGTTCGGCTGGGACGGCGTGGGGCGGCTGCTGGTCGAATCCATCGAAAAACGCGACTATCCGGTGACCCAGGCCTGTGTGCTGGTGATCGCGCTCGCCTATGTCGCCGTCAATCGGTTGACCGACTTTGCCTATGCGCGGCTCGATCCGCGGGTTCGGTTCGTGTGATGAAATCCTGGTCGCTCGTCATCCCGTTGTTCTGGGTCGTGGCGGCGGCCGTCGCACCGTTGCTCGGCCTGCAGCCCGACGTCATTCATCTGGAGCACATCCTGCGGACCCCGGATTGGGATGCCTGGCTAGGCTCCGACGACCTCGGCCGCGACATCCTGGCGCGCCTGCTGGCGGGCGCACGCGTCTCACTGACGGTGGCAATGACGGTGACGGTCGTGGCCGGCGTGGCGGGAACCCTGCTCGGCCTCGTCTCTGGTTATTTCGGCGGCTGGCTGGACCGCCTGCTGATGCGGGTGACGGACGTGTTCCAGGCGTTTCCGGGAATCCTGCTGGCCATCGCTTTTGCCGCGGTATTGGGGCCGGGGCTGGGCAATCTGATTCTGGCGCTATGCCTGACCTCCTGGGTGGGCTACGCGCGGCTCACGCGCGCGCAGGCACTGTCGCTCAGGGCCCGCCAGCACGTCGAGGCGGCGCGGGCGCTGGGTGGTTCGCCCTGGTACGTCATGCGTCGCCACGTCTTGCCGTTGCTGGCCGCCCCGCTGATCGTGGAGGCGACCTACGGCATCGCCGGGCTGGTGGTGGCGGAAGCCAGCCTGTCCTTCCTCGGACTCGGCATCCAGCCACCGCACGCCTCCTGGGGCGCCATGCTGCGCGATGGCGTGCGCTATCTGCTGGTGGCACCACACTATGTACTGGCAGCAGGGCTGAGCCTGATGTCGCTGGTGCTGGCGGTCAATGTATTGGGTGATGGATTGCGGGATGCCTGGGATGTCAGGACATAGTCCGTGCCCAGGTTGCGACATGTAGCCCATGCAAAGGCAACGACAGGCGCCGATGCGTTTGCCTACCATGTTCGGTGTTCAACGCAAAATACAGGGTGGGACGTTCCAAGTCATGCGGCCTTGCTCACTCGTCGGAAAGCAGAGGAGGCTCAAAAGCGTATCATGAAAACTCCAAACAACCGTAGCGAGTGGCTTGAGAGCCATTCGATCGCGCAGCAGGTCATTCAGAGATTGTTCATCCTGCTTGTGATGTGCATGCTGTTGGTTGGCTGCGCGGGTTTGCCCCGAGACTCTGGTTTTGCGCCAATGTTCCAGCTGGTTGCCGAGCGTCTGCAGCAACCGGTGGAATGGCGGCGTGGCGCTGCGGAAGACGCTGAGGCCGCAGCCCATGTGGCGGCCATCCTGGCCCAGCCATTGACTGCCGATGGCGCGGTACAGGTGGCGTTGCTGGAAAACCGCGCCCTGCAGGCGGAATACGAGGACCTCGGCATCGCACAGGCGGACCTGGTGCAGGCCGGGCTGCTGCGCAATCCCGTTCTCGGCTGGAGCCGGCAGGCAGGGAGCGGCATGGTCAAGACCGTATGGGGGGTGGAACTGGATTTCCTCGGGTTGCTGCTGGCCGCGCCGCGTCAGCGCATCGAAGGTATCCGCTTCGAACTTACCCAGCTGCGTGTGGCACAGGCCGTGTTGCGCCATGCGGCAGAGACACGCAAGGCGTGGGCGGAAGCACTGGCCGCCGAGCAGTCGGCAGGATTTTTCAAGCAGGTGCGGATGCTGGCGGAGGCCGAGGCGGAGCTGGGAGAGCGCCAGCGCAAGGCGGGGAACCTGAGCTTGCGCGACGCCTTGCGTAAACAAGCGTTCGCTGTCGAAATCCGGCTGGAAGCCGCACGGGCCAGCGAAAAGGCTCATGCCGCGCGGGAGCGGCTCAACCGGCTGATGGGACTGTGGGGCGCCCAGACTGCCTGGAAGTTGCCATCCCAGCTGCCGGAGATTCCCGCCCAGCTACCGCAGTATCCCGACCTGGAAGCGTATGGCCTCGCGCAGCGTCTGGATGTACACCTGGCGCAGAAAGAAGTCGAAGCGTTGGCTGCTGCGCTTGGTTTGACGCGCGGCACGCGTTTCATCCACGTGCTCGATCTGGGTGTGGAGACGGAGAAGAGTACCGGCGAGAAACGCCTCACCGGTCCTACCCTGAAGCTGGAACTGCCCCTCTTCGACCAGGGCCAGGCACGGCTATCGCGCCAGGAAGCTTTGTACCGACAAAGCGTACTCCGCCTTCATGACTTGGAGGTGAGCGCACGTTCCGAAATCCGCGAGGCATGGCAACGGCTGGCCACGGCGCATGGCGCAGCCAAGCAGGCACGCGATGTGCTGCTGCCATTGTACAAACAGATCGTCGAGCAAAGCACGCTTTACTACAACGGTATGCTGATCGGTGTCTACGAACTGCTGGCGGATGCGCGGGCGCAGGTGGGGGCGGTGCACACCTACATCGAGGCGCTGCGCGATTACTGGACGGCGCTGGCCGACCTGCAGCTGGCAGTGGGTGGGCGGCTGCCGCAGGAGGCTGCCACGAAGGCCGGCGCCGCGATGGAACAGGAACGGAAAGGAGACACAGAATGACGACGCGCAGACGATTCCTCGCCGGGAGCATGGCGCTGGTGGGCATGGCCTTGCTGGATCGTGCGGCGGCAGCGCCGGATGTGCAATCGCGTAGCAGCACCGAGACGGCGCCTCCATTGTGGCTGGCGTCCGGCCAGCCATACCGGCCCGTGGTCACACTCAACGGCTGGACGCTGCCGCCACGCCTGCGGGATGGCGTCAAGGAATATCATCTGGTGGCCGAAAAAGTCAGACGCGAGTTCGCGCCCGGGATGACCGTCAACTGCTGGGGTTACAACGGCTCCACACCGGGGCCCACGCTCGAGGCGGTGGAAGGGGATCGCGTGCGCATCTACGTCACCAACAGGCTGCCGGAGCACACGACCATCCACTGGCACGGCATTCGTCTGCCCAACGGCATGGATGGCGTGGGCGGGCTCACCCAGCCGCACATCGCACCGGGCGAGACCTATGTCTACGAGTTCCTCCTCCAGCGCAGCGGCACCTTCATGTACCACCCCCACTCGGATGACGTGCTGCAGGTGGCGATGGGCATGATGGGGCTGTTCATCGTGCACCCGAAAAACCCCAGGGAGCGGCCGGTGGATCGGGATTTTTGCTTTCTGCTGCATAACTGGGACATCGAAGCCGGTACGGCGACCCCCAAGCCCACCACCATGACCGAATTCAATCTGTGGACGTTCAACAGCCGCGTATTTCCGGCGATCGATCCCCTCGTGGCCAGAAAAGGAGACCGGGTGCGGGTGCGGATCGGCAACCTGTCCATGCATGACCACCCCATACACCTGCATGGCTACGATGTGCAGGTGACCGGTACCGATGGCGGCTGGGTGCCGAAGTCCGCGCAATTTCCCGAGGTCACGGTCAACGTGCCGGTCGGCGCGATGCGGGTTTTCGAGTTCACGGCGGATGCACCGGGCGACTGGCCGCTGCACTGTCACAAGTTGCACCATACCATGGGCCCCATGGGGCACAACATGCCCAACATGCTGGGAGTACCGCATGCCGACATTGCCCGCAAGATCGGTCAGCTGGTAGAAGGCTATATGGCGATGGGGGAAACCGGCATGGCTGAGATGCAGGCCATGCAGATGGAGCTGCCGGAAAACACGCTCCCCATGATGGCGGGCGAAGGTCCTTACGGTCCGCTGGAAATGGGGGGCATGTTCACCTTGCTGAAGGTGCGTGAAGGGTTGGCGCGTGATGATTACCGCGATCCGGGATGGTATAGGCATCCGCCGGAGACCCTGGCCCGTAAGGTGTGATCCGAAATTTAGAGCGCGATGTCGAGCGACCAGGTGGGGTCGGGGACATAGTCTCGCACCCAGGCAGGAACGGCTTCCGGTGGCATGGGCTTGGCAATGCCGTAGCCCTGGGCCAGTTCGCAGCCCATGCGCAGCAGCTGCACGCCATGTTCCGCCGTTTCCACGCCCTCGGCGATCACCTTGCGCTGGAAATCCCGGCTCAGGCTGATGACACTGGCCACGACGGCCATGTCTTCGCTGTCGTGCAACATGTCGCGCACGAACGATTGATCGATCTTGATCGTCTCCACCGGCAACCGGCGCAGATAGGTGAGCGAGGAATAGCCCACACCGAA
>JANZZG010000015.1 GCA_026419515.1 Methylophilaceae bacterium | reverse complement strand
TCGTCTTGCCTGCCCAGGCGCAGGAAATCGTTGCCGTGGAAGATGTGGTGGTCACCGCGACGCGTCAGGAAGCGCGTGTTTCGGAGGTGCTCACCGATGTCACGGTGATCGATCGCCAGGAAATCGAACGCCATGGCGCCGGAACGGTGGCCGAGCTTCTGGTGCGGCAGCCGGGCATCCAGGTCATCACCAGCGGCAACAGCGGTCCGGGCACCGCTACCAGCATCTTCGTCCGCGGCGCCAATCCCAACCAGACCAAAGTGCTGGTGGATGGCCTTCCCATCAGCGGCGCACTCGACCAGGATGCGACCAAGGCCTTGGTCAATCTGCCGCTTGGCAATGTGGAACGCATCGAGATCGTGCGTGGCCCGGCTTCCAGCCTGTATGGTGCCGACGCCATCGGCGGCGTGATCCAGATTTTCACCCGCCAGGGTTCGCCGGGGTTGAAGCTCGACGGATTCGCCGGTTTCGGCAGCTATGGCACCCGCAAAGCCCATGCTGGCGTTTCTGGCGGCGACGAACGTTGGCGCTTGCGCCTGGAAGTCAGCCATGAAGACAGTGATGGTTTCTCCTCACAAGCCAATGCCACCCGGCGTGATGCCGACAAGGATGGCTACTCCAACGATGCAGGGGCGCTCTCCCTTTCGTTCCTGCCGGCGGCAGGCCACGAGCTTGGCCTGATCTACCGCCGAAGCGAAGGCCGCTCCCATTACGATAGTGGCAATGTCCCCGCCAACGGCAGCTTCGACAATCGGGCGGACACCCGTTCGGAGCAATGGCAACTGTTTACCCGCAACCAGATCGCCGACATCTGGCTGAGCAAACTGCAATATGGCCAGACCCGCGAGAAACAGACCGATTACAACGTCTGGACTCCGGCCGGCAGCCAAGGCGAAACCGAAAACCGTTTCCTGAGCTGGCAGAACGACATCACGCTTCCCTTGGGGACTGGCCTGCTGGGCATGGAGCGTCTGGAACAGGAGGTCTACAGCCAGGGCGCCGGCATCGAGGGTAAAGAACTGAGCAACAACGCCCTGTTTGCCGGCTGGGTCGGCCGCTGGAATGCGCACCGCTGGCAGGTGAGTGGCCGCTACGACGATCACTCCGAGTTCGGCAGCAAGTCGACGGGGACGGTGGCTTACGGCTATCAACTGACCGACCAGTGGCGCGTGCGTGCCAGCTACGGCACCGCATTCAAGGCGCCTTCCGCATTTCAGCTTTATGCACCGGCCTTCTGGGGGGGCAATCCTTTGCTCAAGCCCGAGGAGGCACGCAGCCGCGAACTGGGGGTGGTCTGGGAAAGCGGAGTTCACTCGGCATCGGCCACCTATTATCTGAACCGCGTCAGGAACCTGATCGTGTCGGCGCCGCCCACCTGGCTGTTCGAAAACGTGGCCAAGGCCCGGCTGGAGGGGGTGACACTGGCTTATGCCGGTCGCCTGGGCGGATGGGATGTGCGTGCCACCTACGACTGGCTGGACGCCACCGACGATGATACCGGCCTGCAGCTGCAGCGCCGCGCCCGCAACAAGGCATTGGTGACCGTGGACAGAACCTGGGGCCCGTGGCATGCCGGTATCGAAGTGCTCGCCGAGGGTAGCCGCTACGACGCGAAAAACGAGACAGGTAAAATGGGCGGCTACGGTCTGGTCAACCTGACCGCGCGCTACGCGGTGAATGACTCCGTCTCGGTGGAGGGCCGGATCAACAACCTGTTCGACCGGGACTACGAGCTCTCTCGCGCCGACTGGTTGAATCACACCAACGCGAACACCTACAATACCCCCGGCCTCAACGGCTTCATTGGGGTTCGCTATACCCCCCGATGACATGACGGCCAGCCCCGGCAGCATGCGTCCATGAAACCGAGCCATCATCCCGACGAGCTTTGCTACCCGTTCATTTACGAAGCGTCCAGCCTGTGCGATTTCGAGGTGGTGACGGACGAGCTGTGTGCCATCGTCGGGGCGGCCATGGCGCAGTTTCCGGAGCGCCCGGCCGACATCCTGCGGGATCTCGACCAGCTACAGCCCCGGATATTCCACCTCAATGGCTCGATACGTGGCCGTCAGGCGCTGACGGAACAGGATATCCGGTGGTTGCAGTCCCGTCTGGACCACTACAGAAAAGAGATCGGGAAACCCGTGGACGGGTTCGTGCTGCCGCGTGGCGACGTGCCCGTACCGCAGCTGCATCAGGCCCGCTCCGCCGCCAAAAAGGCCATCCGCTGCCTGGTGCGCGTGGAGCAGGAAGGCAAACCCATCCCGCCGGAGTTGCCCAGGTTTTGCAACCTGATGTGCAATTTCTTTTTCACCCTGACGCTGGTGATCAACCAACGGCGCGGGTTTGCCGAAACGCCCTTCGTCAGCAAGAGCTATGAGCCACGCCGGACGCGAGACCAATGAAGACCAAGGACGGGTCGTATGGCTGCATCTGCGTTACAATGAATGAAGCGGACACGCCCATCGGCATCGATGGATTTTGACAAGGAGTCGATTCATGACCAATGACCGATCATTGCAGCTCATAATAGGAGCACTTTTGCTGCTGGTGCTCATCCTGACGCGCGGCAGCCATGCCGGCACGGCTTATACGCTGCCCGACGCCACGCTCGCGGTGATGATGCTGGGAGGCCTGCTGTTCCGGCGCGGCCTGTTGTTCGCGCTGGCACTGGCCGTGTGCGTTGCCGTCGATGCCTTTGCGGTCGGGATCGCCGGGGTGTCCAGCTACTGCCTGTCGCCGGCCTATTGGGCGCTGCTGCCGACCTACGCCGTGATGTGGTATGGCGGCGTATGGCTTGCGGAACGCGGCGCGGGATTCCGCTTCGCCCCCTATATGACCGTTGCCTTCCTCACCACCAGCCTCGCCTTCGTGCTGTCCACCCACAGCTTCTACCTGTTCTCCGGTCGCTTCCCCAAGGCACCCTTGTGGGAAGTGCTGCAGCACGGGTGGGAATATTATCCGGCCTATCTGGGCTATACGCTGATGTATCTGGCGGGGGCCTGGGCTGCGCGGCTGGCCGTCCGCACCCTGGCTGACGCACGCCGCTCCCGCCACGTCTGAGCACGGCCTCAGGGTTCGTCACTTTTCATCGATGGCGGGTATCGGCCCGTAGCACGGGGTGTCGCGAAAAGGTGATAAAAAGTGCGGGCTTTGCTATAATGCGCCGCTTTCGCGGTCCGAGACGGGTAGCGAAACCGGCCAGGTAGCTCAGTTGGTAGAGCTGCGGACTGACAACCTGGCACGAAGTGCAGGTTGCGGCGCAGGCTAACGGCGCAGGCTAACATTGCGCAGCAATGTTAAGCCCGCGCAAGCGGGCGGCCGTAGCCAAAATCCGCGGCTAAAGGAAGCAAAGGTTTCAAGGGCCAGGTAGCTCAGTTGGTAGAGCAGCGGACTGAAAATCCGCGTGTCGGCAGTTCGATTCTGCCCCTGGCCACCAATCCCCAAA
>JANZZG010000038.1 GCA_026419515.1 Methylophilaceae bacterium | reverse complement strand
TTCATGGCGGGCGGTCTTTCGCATCGCGCCCTGTTCGGCTTATAATCTGCCCACAAAGCCGTAAACAAGCCAGAATGCCCTCTGCACACGGCGGCGTCGTGCCGCCGTGTGCATTTTTGCTTTCTGACACGAGATCATGTCACGACATTTGATGAATACTTATGGCCGGCAGCCCGTCACCTTCGTCAGGGGCGAAGGGGTGTGGCTATGGGATGCACAGGGCAAGCGTTACCTGGACGGGCTGGCCGGGGTGGCGGTCAATGGCCTGGGTCATGCGCATCCGAAGCTGCTGGCGGCCATCGGCGCCCAGGCTGCGCGGCTGATCCATGTCTCCAACATCTACCAGATTGCCGAACAGGCAGCCTTGGCCGACCGGCTGGCAGAACTCTCCGGCATGGACCGGGTGTTCTTCTGCAACTCGGGCTGCGAAGCCAACGAGGCGGCCATCAAGCTGGCGCGTCTGTACGGACACAACAAAGGGATCGAAAACCCGGCCATCGTGGTGATGGACAAAGCCTTCCATGGCCGTACGCTGGCCACGCTGTCCGCGACCGGCAACCGTAAAGTCCAGGCCGGCTTCGAACCGTTGGTGAGCGGTTTCGTGCGTGTGCCCTTCGATGACCTGGCGGCGGTAGCCCACGTCGCCGAGCACAACCCCCATATCGTGGCGGTGTTGGTCGAGCCGGTGCAGGGTGAGGGGGGCGTCAACATGCCGCGGGATGGAGCGCGTTATCTCGAAGGCTTGCGGGAAATCTGCGACAAGCATGGCTGGCTGCTGATGCTGGATGAAGTGCAAAGTGGTATCGGCCGGACTGGCAGTTGGTTCGCTTTCCAGCACAGCCAGATCGTCCCGGATGTGATGACGCTCGCCAAGGGATTGGGCTCGGGCTTGCCCATCGGCGCCTGTCTGGCGAGAGGCATCGCGGCTGAAGTATTCACGCCTGGCAAGCACGGTTCGACTTTCGGCGGCAATCCCCTGGCCTGCGCGGCCGCGCTGGCGACCCTGGAGATCATCGAACAAGACCATCTTTGCGAGAATGCCGAACGCATCGGCAACGTGATCGCAACGGAGTTGCGCGCCGCGCTGGCCCACGTGCCAGGTGTGGTGGCGTTGCGTAATGCTGGCATGATGATCGGCATCGAACTCGATCGGCCTTGCAGCGACCTGGTCGGACAGGCGCTGGAATCAGGGTTGCTAATCAATGTCACCAACGAGACTGTGGTGCGGTTGTTGCCACCTTTGATCATGAATGCCGACGAGGCGCGGCAGCTGGTTGCGATTCTGGCGCCGTTGATCAGAAAGTTTCTGGGGGGCTCGCAATGAGGGTCAAGCATTTCTTGCAATTCAAAGACTTGACCCGTGAAGAATTCGAATATTTGTTCCAGCGCACGCGCTGGATCAAGGAAAAATTCAAGCGGTATGAGCCCTATCATCCACTGTTCGATCGCACCCTGGTGATGATTTTCGAAAAGGCCAGCACGCGCACCCGGCTTTCATTCGAGGCGGGCATGCATCAGCTGGGGGGCTCGGCGATCTATCTCAACACACGCGATTCACAGCTGGGACGCGGCGAGCCGGTGGAGGATGCAGCGCAGGTGATCTCACGCATGAGCGATCTGGTGATGATCCGCACTTTCGAGCAAGCGATCATCGAACGGTTCGCCGCCTATTCCCGCGTGCCGGTGATCAATGGGCTGACCAACGAATACCACCCGTGCCAGATTCTGGCGGACATCTACACCTTCATCGAGCATCGTGGCTCCATCCAGGGCAAGACAGTCGCCTGGATCGGCGATTCCAACAATGTCTGCAATACCTGGTTGCAGGCGGCGGAGGTGCTGGATTTCAACGTGCACGTGTCCACACCCCCCGGCTATGAAGTCGAGCCGGAGCGTGCGGGGTTGTACGGGCATGCGCATTACGAGGAATTCGAAGACCCCATGGAGGCCGCCCGCGGGGCCGATCTGGTGACTACTGACGTGTGGACCTCGATGGGCTTCGAGGCCGAGAACGAAGAACGCATGCGCGCGTTTGCCGACTGGCAGGTCGATGTCGAGATGATGAAGGTTGCAGCCAAGGATGCGCTGTTCATGCATTGTCTGCCGGCCCATCGCGGTGAGGAGGTGGCCGCCGAAGTGATCGACGGACCGCAATCGGTGGTCTGGGACGAGGCGGAAAATCGCCTTCACACCCAGAAAGCGCTCATGGAATATCTTTTGCTGGGGAAGGTGCAAGCATGAGACGGGTTGCGTGAAGGCGATTTCGGCGCAGGCTCACATCGGCATGAGCCGATGTGAAGCCGCGTAGCGGCGGCCGGAGCCAAAACCGCCTCACACCCAGAAAGCGCTCATGGAATATCTTTTGCTGGGGAAGGTGCAAGCATGAGATGGGTTGCGTGAAGGCGATTTCGGCGCAGGCTCACATCGGCATGAGCCGATGTGAAGCCGCATAGCGGCGGCCGGAGCCAAAACCGCCTAGCACCCAGAAGGCTTCGATGGAATACCTGTTATTGGGCAAGGTGGAAAGTTGAATCAGGGTTGCGTGCAGTCTGTTTCGGCGCAGGCTCACATCGGCGCGGCCGATGTGAAGCCGCGTAGCGGCGGCCGGAGCCAAAACCGCCTAGCACCCAGAAGGCTTTGATGGAATACCTGTTACTGGGCAAGGTGGAAAGTTGAGCCGGTTGTCTGCGCCAATGGATGAAAACCAGGCGCTCAAGCTGGGTTTGCAGTGCCATTCGAACTTTCGGAAACAAACGAATCATGAGCAAAATCAACAAAGTCGTGCTCGCCTACTCTGGCGGGCTGGATACCTCGGTCATCCTCAAGTGGCTGCAGGATACCTATCACTGTGAGGTGGTGACTTTCACCGCCGACATCGGCCAGGGCGAGGAGCTGGAGCCGGCCCGCGCCAAGGCGCTGAAGCTGGGGATCAAGCCCGAGCACATTTTCATCGAAGACCTGCGCGAGGTGTTCGTGCGGGATTTCGTGTTTCCGATGTTCCGCGCCAATGCCGTGTATGAGGGCGAATATCTGTTGGGCACGTCCATCGCGCGCCCCTTGATCGCCAAGCGTCTGATCGAGATCGCCCAGAAGACAAAGGCCGATGCGATCGCTCATGGCGCCACCGGCAAGGGCAACGACCAGGTGCGTTTCGAGCTGGGGGCCTATGCGCTCAACCCGAGCATCAAGATCATCGCGCCGTGGCGCGAGTGGGATCTGGTGTCGCGTGAGAAACTCATGGCCTATGCCGAGCGGCATGGCATCCCGATCGACATGAAGCACAAGCAGGGCGGCAGCCCATATTCCATGGATGCCAACCTGCTGCACATTTCCTACGAAGGCCGTCATCTGGAAGACCCGATGGCCGAGGCCGAGGAGGAGATGTGGCGCTGGACGGTGAGCCCGGAGAAGGCGCCCGACCAGGCCGAGTATCTCGAAATCGAATATCAGCAGGGCGACCCGGTGGCCATCAACGGCAAGCAGATGAAGCCGCACGAGCTGCTGGCCGAGCTCAACCGGTTGGGCGGCAAGCACGGCATCGGTCGCCTGGATCTGGTGGAAAACCGTTATGTGGGCATGAAGTCGCGTGGGTGCTACGAAACACCGGGCGGTACCATCATGCTGAAGGCGCACCGTGCCATCGAATCGCTCACCTTGGACCGCGAAGTGGCCCATCTCAAGGATGATTTGATGCCGCGCTACGCCAGCCTGATCTACAACGGCTACTGGTGGAGTCCGGAACGCATCGCGCTACAGACACTGATCGACCATACCCAGCAGCATGTCAATGGGGTGGTGCGCCTCAAGCTCTACAAGGGCAACGTCATGGTGGTCGGCCGCAACAGCCGCACCGACTCGCTGTTCGACCCCACCATCGCGACTTTCGAGGACGACGCCGGGGCCTACGACCAGAGGGACGCGGGTGGCTTCATCAAGCTCAATGCCTTGAGAATGCGCATCGCGGCCAACCTCAGAAACAGAAAGCAAGGATAACCCCGCCATGGCACAGTTCGACAACGTGAGCGTCCAAAAGAAAGCCAACGTTTATTTCGATGGCCAGTGTGTGAGCCATACCGTGCTGTTCCCCAATGGTAAACGATGCACGGTGGGGGTGATGTTCCCGGGCATGCTGACTTTCAGTACTGGGTCGCCAGAGCGGATGGAGATCAATTCCGGTCTGTGCAAGGTGCGCCTGGCTGGGGAATCCGGGTGGAAAACCTACGGTGCGGGAGACGAGTTCACCGTGCCGGGCAATTCGAGTTTCGAGATCGAAGTGGTGGAAGCACTCGACTATGTTTGCCATTTCGAATGAGAGGGGAGTACTGCCATGCCTTCTTTCGACATCACTTCCGAGGCCGACATGGTGGCCATCCACAATGCCGTGGACGTAGCCGCGCGCCAGATCGGCAACCGCTATGATTTCAAGGGCACTTCGGCCAAGATCGAGTTGAACGAAAAAGACAAGCTGATCACGCTTTATGGCGACACCGAGTTTCAGCTCGGACAGATCAAGGACATTTTGTTTCCCGCCCTGGAGAAAAAAGAGCCGGAAAGCAGCAAGCGCATGGAGGCGCAGGAGGTACAAAAAATATCGGGTAATAAGGTCAAGCAGGTGCTGAAAATCAAGGATGGCATCGATGCTGACCTCGCCAAGCGTATCGTCAAACTCATCAAAGATTCAGGCCTCAAGGTGCAGGCGAGCATCCAGGGAGATACGTTGCGCGTGAGTGGTGTCAAGCGTGATACGCTGCAGGAAGCGATCGCTCATGTCAGGAAATCCGTGACGGATTACCCGCTCAAATTCGGTAACTTTCGGGATTGAGGTCGAACATGCAAAGATTCGTGGTGTACCTGCTTTGCAGCATCCTGCTGGCGGGATGCAATACCATACGGGGCATGGGCAAGGATCTGGAGCAGGCTGGCGAGGCCATCCAGAGATCCACCAAATAGACGGGGTGGACCGTCATTCGAAAGGCTGGATTCATGTTGAAAGTGGGTTTCATTGGCTGGCGCGGCATGGTGGGGTCGGTGCTGATGCAGCGCATGCGCGAGGAGCGCGATTTCGACCTCATCGAACCGGTGTTTTTCACCACCTCCACCCCCGGCGGCATGGGGCCGGACGTGGGCAAACGGATCGCGCCGCTCATGGATGCGCGCGACGTCGCTCAGCTCGGGGAGATGGACGTACTCATCTCCTGTCAGGGCGGCGACTATACCAGCGAGATGTTTCCCAAGCTACGCAGAGCGGGCTGGCAGGGGCACTGGATAGATGCCGCCTCCACCCTGCGCATGGAACGGGATGCCGTCATCATCCTTGACCCGGTCAACCGGGACGTGATCGACCGCGCGTTGGCGGCTGGTGGCAGGAACTGGATCGGCGGCAATTGCACGGTTTCCCTGATGCTGATGGCCTTGGGGGGGCTGTTTCGCGAGGATCTGGTGGAATGGGCGACTTCCATGACCTATCAGGCGGCCTCCGGGGCCGGTGCACAGAACATGCGCGAACTGCTCAAACAGATGGGTGAGGTACACCGTGTGGCAGAAGACCTGCTGAACGACCCGGCCTCCGCCATCCTCGACATCGACCGGGAGGTGGCGGGCATCCTGCGTGACGACAAGCTGCCCATGGCGCATTTCGGCGTACCCTTGGCCGGCAGCCTGATTCCGTGGATCGACAAGGACCTGGGCAATGGGCAGAGCAAGGAAGAGTGGAAGGGGGGGGTGGAGACCAACAAGATCCTCGGCCGCGCGGACGACCCGGTGCCGATCGATGGTCTGTGCGTGCGTATCGGTGCCATGCGCTGTCACTCCCAGGCGCTCACCATCAAGCTGAAACGAGATGTGCCGCTGGCTGAACTCGAAGCCATCATTGCTTCCGCCAACGATTGGGTCAAGGTGGTGCCCAACCAGCGTGAAGCCAGCATGCGTGCGCTGACGCCTGCCGCCGTCACTGGCACGCTGACCGTGGCAGTCGGGCGGCTGCGCAAGATGTGCATGGGGGGTGAATACCTGGCCGCCTTCACCGTCGGTGACCAGCTGCTATGGGGCGCAGCCGAGCCGCTACGCCGCATGCTGCGGATACTGTTGCAGCAGTAATGTTCGTACGGCGACTAAAGAATTGGGAGATATGCCCGAAATGTAATGTGCCATGTTAGCTTGCAACCCTAACTATTTGATGTTAGCCTAACTGTTGCCAATTGCCGCAAAAGGGAGTCAAGGTGCATAACTCCAGGTTGAGACGGATTTCCGTCGCCGTATGTTTTGCTTTCATACCGATCATCGCAGAGGCCGCGGGGCTGGGAAAATTGACGGTGATTTCCGGATTGGGACAGCCACTCAATGCGGAAATAGAATTGCTTTCCACCACTCCGGAAGAACTTGATTCCCTATCGGCCAGGATCGCGCCGGCCGAGGCTTTCGAACAACACGGGATCGAAAAGGCCTCTGCCCTGTCTGGCGTTTTCGTGCAGGTTGGCAAGCGTGCCGATGGCGCCCCCATCTTGCGCCTGACCTCTTCCCAGCCGATCAACGAGCCTTTCTTGGATATGCTGATCCAAGTCGAGTGGGCGACGGGCCGTCTGCTACGGGAATACACCGTGCTGCTCGATCCCCCCGGCTATGGCAGTCAGTCCCTCGCTTCGGTTACCGATCTGCCCTCGGTCGATGCGGTGCCAGGAGGGCCTGCCGAAAAGCCGGCGGTGAGGACGAAACGGCGAGGGACCGCTGCGGCGATGGCTCCCATGACGCCCGACGAGACGGCCGATACCTACCTGACACGCAAGGGGGATACCTTGCATAGGATCGCCGTGCAAAACCAGATGGAGGGCGTGAGTCTGGAGCAGTTGCTGGTGGGTCTGTACCGTGCCAACCGCGAAGCTTTCCTGGACGACAACATGAACCGGCTCAAGGTCGGGCAAATCCTGCGGATCCCCGCTCAAGAAGCGCTGCAGGCGATCGATCAGCAGGAAGCGGTCCGCGAGGTCCGGTTGCATGCGGCCGACTGGAATGCGTATCGTAGCAAGTTGGCTGGCATGGTGGCCGCAGCGGCGCCCGTGCCGGAAGAGGCCACCGGCCAGGTTTCCGGCGGCAAGGTTGCCACCGCCGAGGACAAGTCGTTGCCCCCCTCCTCGGCCGGACCACGGGATGTCGTCAGACTCTCCAAGAGCGAGACTGGCGCGCTCAAACCCAACGAAGGCGAAATCGCGAGCAAGCTGACTGCGTTGCAGGAAGAAGCGACGGCGCGCGAGAAGGCGCTACGAGAAGCGGAGTCCCGCATTGCGTCGTTGGAAAAGCAGCTGCAAGACATGCAGAAGCTGCTCGAAATCAAGAACAAATCGCTGGCGGAGGCCCAGCAGGCTGCCCAGACGGCCGGGGCACCCCCCGCGTCGGCGCCGGTGGCCCAGCCGGCACAGCCTCCCACCCCCCCGCCAGCGGAGGCGGCAAAGCCGACAGAGGCGCCCATGCCGGCTGCGGAAAAACCGATGCCGGAACAGGCCGCGCCCAAACCGCAACCGCCCCAAAAGCCAGCAAAGGTCATGCCTCCGCCGGCGCCGGAACCGAATTGGCTGGATATGCTTTGGGGCAACCCCTTGCTGCTGGGCGCAGGCTTAGGCTTGCTGGCATTGCTGGGAGGTGGCTGGTTGTTCTTGCGCAACAAACGCAAGCAAGGACTGGATACGTTCGAGCAAGGCATCCTGACCTCGGGCGGGATGAGGCCGAATACCGTGTTTGGCAACACAGCCGGCGGAACCATCGATACCGGGAATACGTCTTTCCTCACCGATTTCGGCCAAGGCGCGACGACGATGATCGACACCAACGAAGTCGATCCGATTGCGGAAGCCGAAGTCTATATGGCCTACGGACGCGATGCTCAGGCCGAGGAAATCCTCAAGGATGCCATCGCCAAGGAACCCAAGCGCTATGAGCTACACCTGAAGCTGTTGGAAATCTATCTGGCCCGCAAGGACACGTCGGCATTCGAAACGGTGGCAGGCGAGCTCTATGCCTCGCTCGGCCCCCATGATCCGACATGGGCCAAGGTCGCCGAGCTAGGCCGTAAACTGGAACCGAACAACCCCTTGTATGCCGAAGCGGGGGCGGCTGCCGTCAGTAAACCGGAAGAAGAGTTGGATTTCACTGCAACCATGATCCAGCCGCCTGCCAGGGACTCCGAAGCGCCAGCCATCGACCTCGTGACGGAGCCGGCAACTCCAGAGGTCGCGCTGGACTTTACGCTGGATGAGGCCGTGGCGCAGCCGGCTAACGCCGAGGTGGCGCCCGAACAGGCTGGCGAGTCGGGTGGTCTGGATTTCGACCTCACTGGCCTGGAGATGCCTCAGCAGCAAGAACAGCCCGCTCCCATCGCCGAGCAAGGCTTGCCTGATCTGGATTTGGTCTTGCCCGAGCTAGAGCAGCCCGCCGCCGCAGCGGCGTCCGAACGGCAAGCAGAAAGCACACTGGAGTCTGCCGCCGCAGAAGTCGATTTCGCGTTGGATTTGCCGGAGCTGGAACAAACTGCTGCAGAACCCGCACCTGAACGGCAAGAAGCGGTCACGCTAGAGTCTCCGGCCACGGAAGTCGATCTGGCCTTGGAGCTGCCCGAACCTGCAGCGGCCGAAAACGTGCAACTGGACATCGCCGACTTGGGACTGGAGACGCTGCCCGAGATTCCTGCCACCGAGGCGAGGTCTGATGTGGAAGCAGCCGTCGAGGTACCTTCGCCCTCCAGCCTGGAGCAAACGCTGGTCGAATCGGCACCCGCCGTCATGACGCAACAAGCCGAAGCTGCGCACTCTTTGGAAGCATCTGATTCCATGCGCGAGCCCGAAGCTGCGCTCACCGCCGCGCCCTCGCTGGAACAGGAGGGGGTAGAGCCACTCGAACTGGAACTGCCTGCCTTGGAGTTGCCAGCCGAAGAATCCGTGGCCGGTCTGGAGACGGTATCGCTCGACTTGCCAGAAGAAAAGCCGCTTGACTTGTCCATCGAGTCCGTGACCATGCAAGCCCCCGAAACCGCGCCAGTCACAGAGGAACCCGCCGAGGGCGGCGCCGCGGGCTTGGACCTCGATTTCGACATCGATCTGGGCGCGCCAGCCCCCACCGAGGCGCCAGCGCCGACCGCCCCTCCGCTGGCGGATCTCGACCTGTCCGGAATCAGCTTGAATCTCGAGGAGAGTGGACCTGCGGGGGGAGCCGGCATGGCGGAGGAGATCACTTTGGGTGGCGAAACAGAGCCCCCCGAAGTCGATACCAAGCTCGATCTCGTTACGGCCTACATTGACATGGGGGACCACGAAGGCGCGCGTGAACTGTTGCAGGAAGTGCTGCAAGAAGGCGGTCCCACGCAGCGGGAGAAAGCCCAGAAACTACTCGATAGCCTAGGATGACGGGCGTCGGGGCACACGCTCTGGCCGGGCGGGCGTCCCGGCTTTTTTCTTTTGTGAAGGGCACGTGCATCCATTAAGCAAAATGTCGATCCTGCTGGCGTTCGGAGTGGCGCTGCATTCGATGCAGACAGGTACTTTGTTGGTCAGCGGTGTGTTGCTTGCCGGCATGCTCATCCGCAAGGGGGGACGACGGTTTCTGAGGCTGATCAAGAAAGCGCGCTGGCTCCTGCTATCCATGCTTCTGGTGTATGCCTACGCGACACCGGGCGAATATGTCATGCTGCTTCCGGAGAGCATGGCGCCCACGCACGAGGGACTCCATGCCGGGCTGCAACAAGCGGGGCGCTTGGTCTTGATGGTAGCTGCGCTCTCCGTCCTGCTTGCGACTACGCCTCGCCAAGAGTTGATCGCCGGCATGTATTGGTTGTCGTGGCCCCTGCGGTTTTTCGGATTGGCGCCCGAGCGTTTCGCCGTGCGTCTGTGGCTCACTTTGCATTACGTCGAAACCATGCCCAAGGGGGCGTTACGTGAGGTGTGGGCACAAGGCTGGCGGCTGGAAGCCCTACAGATGTTGGAGGACGGGCCGTCCCTGGTATCCTTGGCCTGGCCGCGTTGGCGTTGGTATGACATTGGGGTGCTGATGGTCATTCCCTGGGTATTTTGGGTATTGACATGAGGGTGGCACTGGGCCTGGAATACGATGGTAGCCGGTTCTGTGGCTGGCAGAGCCAGCCTTGCGGTTGTGGGGTGCAGGATCATCTGCAGGCAGCGCTGCAACGGGTGGCGGGACACCCCGTAGGCGTGTGCGCGGCTGGGCGTACCGATGCCGGCGTGCATGCGTTGGCGCAAGTGGTGCATTTCGATACCGAGGCCGTGCGGCCTTTGAACGCTTGGGTACGGGGCGTCAATGCTTATCTACCGTCGGGGGTGCGGGTGCTGTGGGCGCGGGAAGTCGGCGCAGGGTTCCATGCCCGCTTCAGCGCAAGGCGGCGCAGTTACCAGTATGTATTGCAGGTGAGCCAAGTGGCCCCCGCAGTGCTGGCCGGCAAGGTGGGATGGTATCACCGACCGCTGGATGTGCAGGCCATGCAACAGGCGGCGGCGTTGTTGCTCGGTGAGCATGATTTCAGCGCATTTCGGGCGGCCGAGTGCCAGGCCAAGTCTCCCGTCAAGATACTGTATCAGGCGCAGGTGCGAGTCAGCGGCAATCTGCTGCTGTTCGAGTTTTGCGCCAATGCGTTTTTGCACCACATGGTACGCAACCTCGTCGGTAGTCTGATTTACGTTGGCAATGGCAAATATCCGGTGGCTTGGTTTGCCGATTTGTTGCGGCATGGAGACCGTACGCGGGCGGCACCCACCTTCATGCCCGATGGGCTCTATCTTTCCGGGGTGGATTATGATGCATGCTGGGGATTGCCCGAAAATTCGCGCCGTGTGCCATTGGGCTGACAGCGCACCGCGTTTCGGCTACCCTACGGTTTTGCCAAGTTGATCGATGCGTACCCGAGTCAAAATTTGCGGGATCACCCGCGTGGCGGATGCCCATGCGGCAATTGCCCATGGCTGCGATGCCATCGGGTTGGTATTCCATGCTCCGAGTCCACGTCACGTAAGTGTAGAACGAGCGCGGGAGATCGTCGCCAGCCTGCCGCCTTTCGTCACCGTCGTGGGATTGTTCGTCGATGCCGAAATAAAAGTGGTGCGTGATGTGTTGCATTGCGTGCGTCTCGATTTGTTGCAGTTTCATGGCAACGAGTCGCCGGAATATTGTCGGCAGCTGGGTGTTCCCTACATCAAAGCGGTGCGGGTTCGGCCGCAGACAAATTTGTTACAATACGCGGCCAATTTTTCAAGCGCCCGGGCGCTGTTGCTGGATGCCTATGTCGAAGGAAAGGCAGGGGGGACCGGGCAGCGTTTCGATTGGCGGCTGATCCCGGCCGAACTGCCGCAGCCCTTCATCCTGGCGGGAGGATTGGATGCAGGCAACGTGGGCGAAGCGATTCGGCGAGTGCGACCCTACGCAGTGGATGTGAGCGGTGGCGTGGAGCAAGAAAAAGGTATCAAGGATGTCGGCAAGATCGCTGCATTCATGCAACAAGTGAGGATGTCCGATGGGCAAGTATGATTTTCCCGATGCACAGGGCCATTTTGGCCGCTTCGGTGGCATTTACATGGCGGAAACGCTGATTCCGGCCGTAGAGGAGTTGCGCCGGCAATACTTGCGCTTTCGTGATGATCCCGATTTCAAGGCCGAGCTTGCCTATGAGCTCAAACATTATGTCGGCCGTCCCAGTCCGATCTATCACGCCCGGCGTCTGTCGGAACATTGTGGTGGGGCGCAGCTCTATCTCAAGCGCGAAGACCTCAACCACACCGGTGCGCACAAAATCAACAATGCCATTGGTCAGGCCTTGTTGGCCCGCCGCATGGGCAAAAAGCGCGTGATCGCCGAAACCGGGGCCGGCATGCACGGCGTGGCGACCGCCACCGTGGCGGCACGTTTCGGTATGGAATGTGTGGTCTACATGGGGGCGGAGGACGTGCAGCGGCAGGCCCCCAACGTGTTCCGCATGAAGCTTTTGGGCGCTAACGTGGTGCCGGTGGAGTCTGGCTCGCGCACGCTCAAGGATGCCTGCAACGAAGCCATCCGCGACTGGGTGACCAATGTCGAGAGCACTTTCTATATTTTTGGCACGGCAGCCGGCCCGCACCCCTATCCCATGATGGTACGCGATTTCCAGTGCGTGATCGGCAACGAGGCCAAATCGCAAATGCAGGAGATGATCGGCCGCCAGCCCGACGTGGTGATTGCCTGTGTCGGCGGTGGGTCCAACGCCATCGGTATGTTCTATCCCTACATCGAAGAAACAGGGGTGCGGCTGATCGGTGTGGAAGCGGGCGGTTTCGGCATTGCCAGCGGCAAGCATGCGGCGCCACTCACGGCCAATGCCAAAATCGGCGTACTCCATGGTAACCGGGTGTATCTGATGCAGGACGAAGACGGTCAGATCATCGAAACCCATTCCATATCCGCCGGCCTGGATTATCCCGGCGTCGGTCCGGAGCATTGCCTGCTCAAGGACCTCCAGCGTGCCGAGTATGTGGCCATCAACGACGACGAGGCCATCGCTGCTTTCGATGCCTTGTGTCGCTTCGAAGGCATCATCCCGGCGCTGGAATCCAGCCATGCGCTGGCGCACGCCATCAAGATCGCCCCCTCCATGCGGCGCGACCAGGTGATTTTGGTCAATTTGTCTGGGCGCGGCGACAAGGACATGAGTACGGTGGCGCGCATCAAGGGGATTACGCTGTGAGCCGCATCCAGACGGTTTTCGAACGGCTGCAGCGACAGGGCCGCAAGGCGCTCGTTCCCTTCATCACCGCCGGCGATCCCCATCCGCGGTTGACCGTGCCATTGATGCATACCTTGGTGGAAGGGGGGGCCGATTTGATCGAGCTGGGGGTGCCGTTTTCCGACCCGATGGCCGATGGCCCCACCATCCAGCGTGCCTCCGAACGTGCGTTGGCACACAAGGTCCGATTACGCGACGTGCTCGACATGGTGGCGCAATTCCGCCAGCATGATGCACAAACTCCCATCGTGCTGATGGGCTACGGCAATCCGATCGAGGCGATGGGCTGGGAGACGTTCGCCGCGCGCTGTGAAGAGGTCGGGGTGGACGGTGTGCTGACCGTGGATTTCCCCCCCGAGGAGAGCAGCGAGGCATTTGCTCAGCTGATTCGGCACCATCTCGACCCCATCCTTCTGTTGGCGCCCACCACCGCGCCTGAACGGGTCGCCGCCGTGGTCAATGCGGCACGTGGGTTCGTTTACTATGTTTCTTTGCGTGGCGTGACGGGTGCCACACATCTGGATATTGCCGACGTCGCCGCGAAAGTGGCGGCTATCCGCAGTATGACGACGCTGCCGGTGGGCGTGGGTTTTGGCGTGCGCGATGCGGCGACGGCCAAAGCGATTGCAGCAATCGCCGATGCCGTGGTGGTGGGCAGCCGTATCGTGCAAGAGATCGAGCACTCCGGCGAGCAGCACGCCATCCCTCATGTGAAAAAACTCATGATGGAACTGCGTGCTGCGATCGATGGCAATTGACGGGAGACTGCCATGAGTTGGCTGCAAAAGCTACTTCCCCCCAAGATCAAACGCGGTAACGGCACCAGCAAGAAGACCGTGCCCGAGGGGCTGTGGAGCAAGTGCCCGAGCTGCGAGGCCGTGCTGTATCGCACCGATCTCGAAAAAAACCAGGAGGTCTGCCCCAAGTGTGGCTTTCACAACCGCATCGGGGCGCGTGCTCGGCTCAACCTCATTCTGGATCCCGATGGGCGTTTCGAAATCGGCGCCGAAGTGACGCCGCTCGATCCCCTCAAGTTCAAGGACCAGAAGCGTTACCTGGATCGCCTCAAAGCGAGTCAGGCCGAGACCGGCGAGACGGACGCCCTGGTGGTGATGCAGGGCAGCATCAAAACGGTACCGGTGGTCGCAGCTGCCTTCGAGTTCCGTTTCCAGGGCGGCTCCATGGGGTCGGTAGTGGGCGAGCGTTTCGTGCGGGGTGTCAACAATTGTATCGAGCATGGCTTGCCTTTCATCTGTTTTTCCGCCAGTGGGGGCGCGCGCATGCAGGAAGGCTTGTTTTCCTTGATGCAGGTGGCCAAGACCAGTGCCGCGCTCACGGCGCTCAGCCGGGCGCGGTTGCCGTTCATTTCGGTGTTGACCGATCCTACCATGGGAGGCGTCTCGGCCAGCTTCGCCATGCTAGGCGACATTATCATCGCCGAGCCGGGTGCGCTGATCGGTTTCGCCGGGCCGCGCGTGATCGAGCAGACGGTGCGCGAGACCTTGCCGGAGGGGTTCCAGCGCGCCGAGTTTTTGCTCGAACACGGTGCCGTAGACATGATCGTCGACCGGCGTGAAATGCGCGACAGGCTGGTGACATTGTTGACGGCGCTGATGCGGCGGCCGACCAGTTCTTGAACCCGCAGGCGGGCGGCAGGAGGTGCCTCGTGAAGCCCCCTGCCGCAGCGAATTGCAACATGCCTCCTCAGACTCTTCCCGACTGGCTGGCTTATCTCGAAAGGCTGCATCCCAAAACCATACAGCTTGGACTGGAACGCGTATGCCAGGTTAGGACGCGGATGCTGCTGCAGCCGCGATTCCCGATCATCACGGTAGGCGGCACCAATGGCAAGGGCTCTACCTGTGCCATACTGGAACGCATCTTGAGTGTCGCAGGATACCGGGTGGGGTGTTATACCTCCCCCCACCTGCTGCGCTACAACGAGCGGGTACGCGTGCAGTGCCGTGAGGCGGAAGACGAGGCATTGTGCCAAGCATTCGCTGCGGTGGAATCGGTGCGTGGCGAGACTCCCCTTACGTATTTCGAGTTTGGCACGCTGGCGGCGCTACGGCATTTCGTCGATATCGGGGTGGAGGTCGCCGTACTGGAAGTCGGCCTGGGCGGACGGCTGGATGCCGTCAATGCGTTCGAGCCCGATTGTGCAGTGATCACCAGCATCGATCTCGACCATCAAGATTATCTGGGAGACAGCCGGGAAAGCATAGGCTTCGAGAAGGCCGGCATCTACCGCCAAGGTCGGCCGGCCATCTGTGGCGATCTACATCCCCCATCCACGGTGCCGGAACGGGCGCGCGCGATAGGGGCGGATTACCGGCAAATCGGCCGGGATTTCGGTTTCGTCGCCCATGATGGCGGCTGGGATTTCTGGTCAGGGCGGCAACGCTATCTCCATTTGCCGCTGCCACCGTTGTCGGGCAGTTTCCAGCTGGGCAACGCGGCCTGTGCACTGGAGGCATTGACGGCCCTACAGGCACGGTTGCCGGTGAGCGAATCGCGGCTGCGCGAGAGTCTGGCGCAGGTGGAGTTGGCCGGCCGTTTCCAGGTATTGCCCGGAAGGCCTGCCTGGGTGCTGGACGTGGCGCACAATCCGCATGCCGCGCATGGACTGGCGGAGAACCTGCGCCAAACGCGTGGCTCGGGTCGAACGCTGGCGGTTTTCGCCATGCTGGCGGACAAGGATGTCCGTGGGGTGGTGCAGGCCGTGGCAGAGGAAATCGATGCCTGGTTCGTGGCGGGCATTGATCAGCCGCGTGGTGCGACGGCCGAGCAGATGGCGCAAATGGTGCGTTCCCAACTACCGACGGCCTCAGTCGCCGTGTATCGCTCGGTGCCGGAAGCACTGGGTCATGCCTGCCGTAGTGCGGAAGAAAATGATAGAATTGTCGTGTTCGGCTCTTTTTACACCGTGGCCTACGCAATGCGCGCACATCCAACCCTCGGGAATTCGAAACATGGCGGCTGAGCAGCTCAATGACCAGGAAAAACAATTCAGGGTACGCGCACGGCGTCGGCTGATCGGCGCGATCGCGCTGGTGCTGCTGATGGTGACGGTGCTGCCCATGGTGCTGGACGATCGTAGTGGACAGCGGGCACCGCAACCGGAAATCGCCATCAGCATTCCAAGCCAGGATAGTACCGCGTTTCCTTCCAAAATCGTTCCCGTCACGTCACCTTCCACGTCCACACCCGCGGTGCCGATGACCTCCCCGGTGGAAAAATCGCAGGAGACTCCATCGACCTCAACGCCCCCCGTACCCGTCAGGCCTGCGGAACCCACACGGCCCGTCAAGGTCGAGCCCAGCGTGCCCAATGCCCCAGCAGCACGGTCTGCGTCGGCAGCCAAGCCGGTTGACGAAACCAAACCCGCCGTCGTGCCGCCCGCGGCGTCCGCCACCCGGCACGAGCCAGGAAAAGGCAAGTTCTCCGTACAGGTCGGTGTGTTTTCCGATGCCGCCAAGGTGGCCCAGATGCGCGACAAGATCGCGGCGATGGGGGTGCAGTGCTATACCGAAAGCCTGGATACGCCCAAGGGTGCCAAGATCCGCTTAAGGTGCGGGCCCTATCAGGCCAAGACGGAAGCCCAGCAGGCCTTGGACGAGTTGAAGGCGGCCGGATTTGGCGGCATCCTGGTAAGCAGTCCCTAGCGACGTGTCGTGACGGTTTTCGATTACGTGGTTCTAGGGATCATCGGCTTATCCGTGCTGATCAGCCTGATGCGCGGGTTCATCAAGGAGTTTCTCGGGCTGGCCAGTTGGGTGGTGGCAGCCCTGGTGGCGAAAAGTTATGCGGGTGTGGTCGCGTTGCTGCTTCCGCCTGCCATTCCAAACGAGGGGCTGCGTATGGTGGCCGGATTCGTCATCGTGTTTCTGGGCATCCTGCTGATTGCGAGTCTGTTGGCCATCGCGCTCAGCGAATTGTTCAAGCAGGCGGGTTTAGGCTGGATGGACCGCGGACTGGGTGCCTTGTTTGGACTGGCGCGTGGTCTGCTGATCGTGGGCGTGCTGGTGTTGTTGGGGGGCATGACGCCGTTACCGCAAGACCCCCGCTGGCGTAATGCGATGTTCAGTGCCCCGCTGGAAGCCATGGTGATGGCGGCCCGACCCTGGTTGCCGCCGGAATTGACCCAACACATCAAATACGACTGACTGAACCATGTGCGGAATCATCGGCATCGTAGGCAAGAATCCGGTCAACCAGCTGCTATACGACGGACTGTTGGTGTTGCAGCATCGCGGCCAGGATGCCGCCGGTATCGTCACCTGCGATGGCGGGACGTTCTACATGCACAAGAACAATGGTCTGGTGCAGGACGTGTTCCACACCCGCCACATGCGCAACCTGCTGGGCAATGCCGGCATCGCGCACGTACGCTATCCGACTGCCGGTAGCTCTTCCGCGGCGGAGGCACAGCCTTTCTACGTCAATTCACCGTTTGGCATCGTGCTCGGCCACAACGGCAATCTCACCAATTCCGAACAGCTCAAGGAAGAAATGTTCCGCCAGGATTTGCGGCACATCAATACCAACTCGGACTCCGAGGTGCTGCTCAACGTGCTCGCGCACGAAATCGAGCAAAAGGCGGGCAAGGCCACGCTGGACAACGACATCATCTTCAAGGCGGTGGCCGGTGTGCATCAGCGCGTGCGTGGCGCCTACGCGGTGGTGGCGATGATCGCCAACTATGGTCTGCTGGCATTCCGTGATCCGTATGGCATCCGCCCGCTGGTGATCGGCCAAGCGCAGACCGACAAAGGCATTGAATACATGGTGGCCTCGGAGAGCGTGGCGCTCGATGTGCTGGGCTTTCAGTTGCTGCGCGATGTTGCACCAGGAGAGGCCGTGTTCATCGATCTCGACGGACACTTGTACTCCCAGCAATGTGCGGAAAAGCCGATACTCAGCCCTTGCATTTTCGAATACGTTTATCTGGCACGTCCTGATTCCGTCATCGATCGCATCTCGGTTTATCAAAGTCGCCTGCACATGGGAGAAAGCCTTGCCGAGAAAATTCACCGCGAGTGGCGGCATTTGGACATCGACGTGGTGATCCCCATACCGGATACCAGCCGCCCTTCTGCCCTGCAGTTGGCCAACGCGCTCAACCTCACCTACCGCGAGGGCTTCATCAAGAACCGCTACATCGGCCGCACCTTCATCATGCCGGGGCAAGCGATACGCAAGAAATCGGTGCGCCAGAAGCTCAACCCCATCGGGATGGAATTCAAGGGCAAAAACGTGCTGCTGGTGGATGATTCCATCGTGCGTGGTACCACTTCACAGCGCATCGTGCAGATGGCGCGCGAGGCTGGGGCGCATAAAGTTTATTTCGCTTCTGCCTCCCCCCCGGTACGATACCCCAATGTCTATGGCATCGACATGCCATCGCGCTGGGAGTTGCTGGCCACCAACCGTACCGACGAGGAGATCTGCCGTGAGATCGGCGCCGATGCCCTGATCTATCAGGACCTCGATGCCTTGGTGCGGGACGTGCAGTTGGGCAATCCGGAGATCACCCGCTTCGATTGTTCCTGCTTCGACGGTAATTATGTGACTGGTGACGTGACGGAGAGCTATCTCGCCGCCATCGAGGCATTGCGCGCCGATGGCGCCCCAGCTCGTAAGCCAGCCAATTCCAGTACCCAGCTCGATCTCAACCTGGTGGGGTCGAATAACGACGAAGATCTCGCTTGAAGGTGAACTGCACTTACCTGGAGAAACCGACGCTGAAGCGTCGGCGTGTAGTCTAACCTGATTCCACACGGCCATCTGACGCTCATCCCTGTTTTTTTCGGTGTCTTTTGCGCGAGTGCATCGCGGTCGAGTTTTTTAAGACGCCCAAGCATTTACTTGCAAAGTGAATGTGGTAAAGTAAGGCCATCACTTTAGGGATCGATGGCTTACGCAAAAGGCGGCCTATGGTACGCTGTAAGGACCATAGCGATGTGCATGGATCCTGGTCTGCCAAGCGGGGTAGATGGGTGTGGCAGTGATATTGGGCAGTTTGGTCATACCCTCGCGTTGGCCCCCATCAAATGTCGCCTGCCAGCATCATCCCTTCGAGGTTTGCCGCCACCTTCGGTTCTGATCCCATTTTTCAGGGGATTCGCGGCAAGGGAGTATGTACAAGGAGCAATCAAACCATGAGAACGGCCGGTCTATGAAAACTATCATGCTCGTCGATGATTCCGCCACGATACTCCTCAGCATGTCCACCATTCTGACCAAGGCGGGTTTTGCCGTCGAAAAAGCGTCCAGCGCCGAAGAGGGGCTGGCCAGGTTCCAGAGCGGATTGAAACCCGACCTGCTGATCACGGACCTCAACATGCCCGGCATGAATGGCATTGAATTCATCAAGGAGGTACGCAAGTTACCCACCCATAGATTCATGCCGATTTTGTTCCTCACGACCGAGTCGCAACAGTCCAAGCGTGACGAAGCCAAAGCCGCCGGGGCTTCGGGCTGGCTGGTGAAACCGGTGAGTGCCGACCAACTTTTGGGCACTATCAAGCTCGTCATGAAGTGAGGACTGAGGGATGGAGCTCGAACGGCTGGATCTGCGCAGACATCTGTTACGCCAGTTTGGGGTCAGTGTCGTCACGGCGGTGGCATGCGCCATCGGTATTTTCATGTTCCATACGGTTTACCATGACCTGGCGGCGAGGCTGGGGCTTGCGCAGCCATTGGTCGATATGGTGGGCTCAACGTTCATCATTCTGGTTGCCTTCCAGCTCCACAACATGGTGAGCAAAGCATTGTTCCATGACATTGCCCTGGGTATGGCGTTCGTCAACGAACAGCTGGACGAGCAGCTCAGGGAAAAGGAACGTATTCTGGAGATTACTGCGAACGATTTGAGTGAACTGCCTTCCCTGACCACCCTGCTCAAGAATCAATTACAAGCGGTGATGGAGGAGACGGAGAGTTCCGCCTTCATGATCATGGAACGCTTGCAGGCCATCGATGGCGTCATCAACGAGTTGGTGAGCTTGGTAGCCAACAGCACTGTAGAAGCTGAAACGATGATCAAATCCGGTGAAAAGAACATCGAGTCCAACGTGGCACTGATCAGTAGTTTGAACGACTACATTCGCGAGCGTTTCGCGGAATTCGAGGAAGACCGCCAGCGTATCGGCATGGTGGTACATGAAGCGAATTCACTGACGTCTCTGGTCGATCTGATTCGGGACATTTCTTCGCAAACCAACCTACTGGCGCTCAATGCAGCCATCGAAGCGGCGCGTGCTGGCGAAGTGGGGCGAGGCTTTGCCGTGGTGGCTGACGAGGTACGTAAGCTTTCTGCCGAAACGGAGCAGGCAGTCACGAAGATCCAAGAAGGCATCAGCAAGGTCACACACACCATACAAACCCAGTTCGAGAACAAGCTGGCACATTCCAACATTCAGCAACAAAAAGAAGTTCTGGAACACTTTTCCTCTCATCTCGACACCATGGGCAAAAATTACCAGCACATGATAAAGCGTGATGAGGAACTGCTGGCCAGCATCCAGAATACCAGCACCACCCTTTCGAAAATGTTCATGGAAATGTTGTCCAGCATTCAGTTTCAGGACGTCACGCGCCAGCAGATCGAACAAGTGCAGAAAGCCTTGGAACGACTGGATTCACACGTGGCACAACTGGTGGAAATATTGCGCAGCCAGGATTTTTCCAAGGCGACCTCCATCAAGGAGCATATCGATCAGATTTACGAGGGGTACGTCATGGACAAACAGCGCAACGTTCACATGACTTCCGTGGGAGGGGGGGCGGTGGCTTCGGCGTCCGCCCCAGAGCCCCCAAAGATCGAGTTGTTCTGAAAGGAGACGGTGGGTGGTGGCTAAAAACGACGCTGGCGTGCGCCGATTGGTGATCGAGGAAGACATGACCATCTACACTGCAAAGGCGCAGAAAGAGTTGCTGCTCAATGCGTTGGGTGACAGTGAGGAACTGGATCTGGATCTATCGCAGGTGGGCGAAATGGATACGGCGGGGTTCCAATTGCTGTTGCTGATCAAGCGCGAAGCCGGCAAGGCAGGCAAGAAAGTCTGCTTGAGCGCCCATAGCAAGGCCGTGACCGAGATGCTCGACCTTTACAATATGGCGGCATTTTTCGGCGACCCCATGGTAATTCCTGCCGAGAAACATACTTCGAGGCGATAGGAGAAACATGATGGACGCGATCCAGCAGGCATTCGTGGTGGAAAGCCAAGAGCTGTTGCAGCAGATGGAAGACAATTTGTTGCAAATGGAGGAGGGACAGGGCGATCCGGACACGATCAATGCCATTTTCCGTGCCGTGCATACCATCAAAGGGTCGGCGGGTGTCATCGAGTGTACCTTCGTGGTTGGATTCGCACATGTGTTGGAAAACGTGCTCGACAAGATGCGTGCTGGAGAAATCCAACCATCGACCGGTTTGGTGGAATTGCTGCTCGCCTGCACCGATCATCTGCGCACCCTGGTTGGGTGTGTGGAAGGAGAGGCGACACCGGATGAGGAGACGGCGAAGGCGAGCCATGATTTGCGCCAAAAATTGCAAGGATTTTTAGGAGTGCCGCCGGTCACCGCCGGGAAGACGATGCCAACCGAGGCCGAAAGCGAGGTACAAGCCAGTGGGGGTGGCATGATGGAAACCGACAACTGGCACATTTCCTTGCGCTTTGGCCGGGATGTATTGCGCAAAGGCATGGATCCGGCGTCATTCATTCGTTATCTCATGGAACTCGGTGAAATCATCAATCTGACCACTTTGCCCGATGCGCTGCCGGATGCCAGTGAAATGGATCCAGAGTCTTGTTATCTGGGTTTCGAAATCTCCTATAAGTCGGATGCCGACAAAGCGCGCATCGAAAGCGTGTTCGATTTCGTTCGTGACGATTGCATCGTGCATATTTGGCCGCCGCACAGTCGGCTGGCCGATTTCATCGCTGCCATCGAACAGTTGCCTGAAGACACCATGCGTTTGGGTGAAATCTTGGTCAAATGTGGAGCCTTGACCCCAAAAGAACTGGAACTGGCGCTCAGTGCACAGCTTGCCGCATCGGCCTCTGTTTTGGAAGCGAGCGGAAACGAAGCGCAGGCGTCGCCGGCCGCTCATCCCAGGTTGGGCGAGGTGCTGGTCAATCAGGGGGCAGTGGCTCCGGAGGTGGTCGAAGCCGCAGCCGTCAAGCAGGTCAAAGTGGCTGAGAAAAAGTCGCTGGAAGCGCGTCTGATCCGCGTACAGGCGGAGAAACTCGATCAACTCATCGATCTGGTGGGTGAGCTGGTGATCGCAGGTGCCAGCGCCAATTTGTTGGCGCAGCGTAGCGGTGAGGAAGCCTTGGTCGAAGCCACATCCGTCATGTCTCGCCTGGTGGAGGAAATTCGCAACAGTGCGCTGCAGCTGCGCATGGTACAGATTGGTGAAACCTTTCAGCGTTTCCAGCGTGTAGTGCGTGACACGAGCAAAGAGTTAGGCAAGGAGATCGACCTTGTCATAAGCGGTGGCGAAGCCGAGCTGGACAAGTCCGTCGTGGAGAAAATCGGCGACCCGCTTATGCATTTGGTGCGTAATGCGATTGATCATGGCATCGAGTTGCCGGAGGTACGTGTGGCATCTGGCAAGCCGCCGCGTGGTACGCTCAAATTCAATGCCTACCATGAGTCGAATAGCATAGTCATCGAGATCATCGATGATGGGGCAGGACTCAACAAGGAAAAAATCATCAGGAAGGCGAGAGAGCGCGGGATCATCTCGGAAAGCCAAACGCTTGGAGATTCCGAGATCTATGCACTGATTTTCGAGCCGGGGTTCTCGACGGCGGAAAAGGTCACCAATCTATCCGGCCGCGGTGTCGGGCTGGATGTGGTCAAGCGCAACATCACTGCGCTGCGCGGCAATGTCGAAGTCGAAAGCCAGCTTGGTCAAGGTTCTACGTTTCGCATCCGGTTGCCATTGACACTGGCCATCATCGACGGGTTTCTGGTTGGGGTGGGCAAGTCTACTTATGTGATTCCACTCGATTCGGTGGTGGAGTGTCTGGAGCTCACGGCGGAAGATCGAGCAATCGCTGGACGCAACAACTATATCAACTTGCGTGGAGAGGTGCTGCCGTTCTTGCGGCTGCGAGATCAATTCGAGATCGCCGATCCTGGCGGCAAGCGAGAAAACATTGTGGTAGTCGAATATGCCGGCCAGAAGGTGGGGCTGGTCGTGGACGAGCTGAGAGGGGAGTTCCAGACCGTGATCAAACCGCTTTCCAGCATCTTCAGAAACATCAAGGGGATCGGTGGTTCTACCATTCTTGGTACGGGTGAGGTTGCGCTGATTCTGGATGTGCAATCGTTGGTGACGTTCGTTTCCTCTCAGCAGTTTCGTAGAGACAAAACAGAGCTGGTTAGGGTTTGATTTCGATCATTGGGGAAAGGGAGCATGAAAATGTTCAAGAATTTGAAGATAGGTATGAAACTGGGCGTCAGTTTTGCCATCATGCTGGCGATCATGGTGGTCATTTCCGTGCTCAGCATCCAGAGCATGTCTGCCATGAATGCCGAAGTGGACAATATGGTCAATGACAAATTCCCCAAGACGGTGTGGGCCAACAATGTGATCGACAACGTCAACCATATTGCGCGTTCCATGCGTGATGCCCTGTTGGTCAAAGACGAAAAACTGATCAAAAAACAAATAGAGAAAATCCATGAGTCGCGCAAGATCATTTTGGAAAACATCGAAAAACTACAGAAAACGATTACCAGCGAGGAAGGCAAGAAACGCCTGCAGGCCGTGCTGGAAGCCCGCAAGGACTACGTGAGTGGGCAGGATAAGTTTCTGGGCATGCTCGATGAATATCTGCAAGCCAAGGCCACCCAGTCAACAGACGCCAAGTCCAAGGATGGAAACCTGGCAGAAGCCAAGTATCACGCGGCGGTGACTTATTTGACGGAAGAGATCAGTCCCAAGCAGCTCAACTATCTAAACGCCGTCAACGATTTGATAGTCTATCAGACGGAACTGATGCAGAGGGCTGGAGAGCAACAATATGCCAACTATCTCAAGACCCGCAGCATGCTCATCAGCCTTGCCATTGCGGTGATCTTGATCACACTGGTGCTGGCTTGGACGATCACGCGCGCGATCACGGTGCCTGTCGGTCAGGCCGTTCAGGTCGCCAAGCGGCTTTCTGAAGGTGATCTGACCGTAAAGATCATGGTGACTTCGAAAGATGAGGTGGGGCAACTGTTGGAGTCCATGCAGAACATGGTCGACAAGCTGTCGCAAATCATCACTGAAGTGCGTTCCGGGGCGGATTCGCTGTCGAGTGCTTCCGAGGAAATCAGCGCGACGGCTCAATCGTTGAGCCAGGCTTCGAGCGAGCAGGCAGCCAGTGTGGAAGAGACGACGGCTTCCATCGAGCAAATGACGGCCTCCATCGCGCAAAACACCGAAAATGCCAAAGTGACGGACAGCATGGCGAGCAAAGCCGCCAAGGAAGCCGAGGAAGGCGGTCAGGCGGTGAGGGACACGGTAGAGGCGATGAAGCAGATCGCCAGCAAGATCAGCATCGTAGACGACATTGCCTACCAGACCAATCTTTTGGCATTGAATGCTGCCATCGAAGCAGCGCGAGCGGGTGAGCATGGCAAGGGGTTTGCGGTGGTGGCGGCCGAGGTGCGCAAGTTGGCGGAGCGCAGTCAAGTGGCGGCACAAGAAATAGGTGAGCTGGCTTCGAGCAGCGTGAGTTTGGCTGAAAAAGCAGGCAAACTTTTGGATGGCATGGTTCCTACCATTACCAAGACTTCTGATTTGGTGCAGGAAATCGCCTCGGCTTCGAATGAGCAGTCCACCGGGGTCTCACAGATCAATACTGCGATGGGCCAGCTCAACCAGACTACGCAGCAGAATGCCAGTGCGTCGGAAGAGCTGGCGGCGGCAGCAGAGGAGATGAGCAGCCAGGCAGAGAATCTGCAGCGTACCATGATGTTTTTCAAGCTGGCCGAGTCCAGGGCTGATGCCGTGTCCTCGGTGCGGCGTGCGGGCAATCTGGAACCAAAACTCAAGACACGGTTTGCCAAAGCCGAGGATGAACCCAGCGAGCAAGATTTCGAAAAATTCTAGGAGAGGGCACCATGGCACACAAAAACCTGCCAGCCGTTGCAAGTCCGGTTACGCCTGAAGACCATCAGCAGTATCTGACGTTTCTGCTGGGTGGCGAAATGTTTGCCATCGGCATCCTCAACATCAAGGAAATCATCGAATATGGCAACCTGACCGAGGTGCCGATGATGCCGGCTTTCATCCGAGGCGTAATCAATCTCCGAGGCAGCGTGGTTCCAGTCATCGATTTGTCGGCGCGTTTCGGCCGCAATCCCACGGAAATATCGCGCCGAACCTGCATCGTCATCATTGAAGCCGATGCCGGTGAAGATGGTGCTAAACAGGATATCGGTGTGATAGTGGACAGTGTCTCGGAGGTGATGGAAATCCCTCGCGGGGAGATCGAGCCGCCGCCTTCTTTTGGGGCACGCATTCGTAACGACTTCATCAGTGGCATGGGCAAAGTCGATGGCAAGTTCATAATTTTGCTGGATATCAACAAAGTATTGTCGGTGGAAGAAATGGCAGCACTTTCGCAGATCGGTTCTGAGAAGGTGGCAGAGCCATCGACGTGACGATGGCTCTGCTTCCCTTTTTTGCGTGGCAGGAGATTTTGTAAAAAGGTACCCGCTAACGGGCAATTTTTGCCCGGATGCGGCTCCCATGACATAACAAAAAGCCTCCCGGTCGGGACGTTCGGGTAGCTCCTACGCTTTTATACGTCATTCTGTATGGCCATTCATATGTTATGTTCCTGGCGTTTGCCAATCCCTTGGAATGCCTGGACACGAACGAATTTATCGTGATGACAGAAAGTGCCTACTACGAGATATCCGATACTGAATTCCGGCTGCTAAGCAAGCTGGTTTACGATATTACTGGCATAGTCTTGAATGACACCAAGAAAGGGCTGTTGACGGGGCGTCTTGCAAAACGACTGAAGGCCTTGGGGTTTTCAAACTATACTCAATACATCAAATATATCTTGGATGAAGAGCATGCGGAAGAGCTTCAGTTCATGGTGGATTCGGTGACCACGAATGAGACCCATTTTTTTCGTGAACCGCAACATTTTGATTTTCTCAAGCAAGTCATCCTCCCCGGCATTCGCCCAGGCCAGATGTTCCGGGTATGGAGCGCAGCGACTTCCAACGGTGCCGAAGCCTATACCATAGCCATGATTCTTGCCGACAAATTGGGAGAAACCGGTGCCTGGGAGGTTCTTGGCACGGACATCAATGGTTCCGTGCTCAAGCAGGCGCGGCGTGGTCACTATCTGATGCAGGAGGCAGCCAGGATCCCGCCAGAGTATCTGAAGCGGTTCTGTCTCAAAGGAGTCCGCGATCAAGAGGGGACTTTTCTGATTGATCGCAAGCTACGTCAGCATGTGCGTTTCGAGCAACTGAATCTGAATGTCGAGACGCTCCCCAAGCAGGGAGATTTCGACGTGATCTTCCTGCGTAATGTACTGATCTATTTCGACGTCCCAACCAAAAAGCGAGTGGTGGAAAATTTGGTGCCTAGTTTGAAACCAAAGGGATACTTCATTACCGGCCATGCCGAAACGCTCAGCGGGGTAACCAATGCCTTGTTGCAGGTGAAGCCAACCATTTATCGTAAGATGTAGCGATGGACTCGGCCGAGATTCGAGAAGTCTATCTCCATCCTGGCGATTTTTGCTTTGGCGAAGGCAAGCTGCGCATCGCTACGGTGCTTGGTTCTTGTGTTTCCATCACCTTATGGCATCCCCTGTTGTTACATGGTGGCATGTGCCACTATATGTTGCCGACGCGCCATGCGCCTTATACCAAACCAAGTGGGAAGTATGGAGATGAAGCCATGGAACTTTTCATGCGCGAGCTCCAGAAGTACCGCACCCACCCTAGCCAGTACCAGGTCAGGCTATATGGGGGAGGCAATATGTTCGACGTATCCAGCAACAAGATGGATATTGGTAGATTGAATGTAGAAATGGCGTTTGATTTATTGAACCGGAATGGTTTTACTCTTCTGGAAAGCCATGTGGGGATGAGCGGGCATCGTCGGCTGACTTTCGATGTATGGAGCGGTGAGGTCAAGCTGGTGCATAACGAAAATAACAAAATTGGAGAAAATCCGTGCAAAAAATCAAGGTGATGGTCGTCGATGACTCTGCCGTAGTGCGCGAGGCCGTCAAGGAGGTTTTGGACTCGGATCCGGGGATAGAAGTGATCGGTACCGCCATGGATCCGATCTTCGCCATGGACAAAATGCGGTTGCAATGGCCAGATGTCATTGTACTGGACATCGAGATGCCTCGTATGGATGGGTTGACATTTCTGAACAAGATCATGGCGGAACGTCCCACGCCAGTGGTGATCTGCTCCACGCTGACGGAAAAGGGCGCCAAAGTGACCATGGATGCACTGGCAGCCGGCGCGACGAGCATCATTACCAAACCCAAAATGGGCGTAAAGCGATTTTTACAACAAGATGCTTCCAATGACTTGATCGAAGCTGTCAAGGCTGCGGCCCATGCCGACATGCGCCGCATGGTGGCCTCCACTCATCTGTCGACACCGGCAAAGCAGCTGTCCCCCAAGCTCAGTGTGGATGCCGTGTTGCCTCCGCCAACGGAGACCCGATTGGGCTCCACGACCGAGCAGATCGTCGCCATCGGTACTTCGACCGGGGGCACGCAGGCTCTGGAGTTCGTCCTGACCGCCTTACCGCGTGTTTGTGCCGGCATCGTCATTGTTCAACATATGCCGGAAAAATTCACTGAAGCATTTGCGCAACGTCTCAACAAGCTATGCGAGATCGAGGTGCTGGAGGCCAAAAACAATGATCGGGTACTGCCTGGCCGCGCTTTGATCGCGCCTGGCGGCAAGCACATGATAGTCAAACGTAGTGGAGCGCAATATCATGTCGAAATCATCGACGGTCCACTGGTGAATCGCCATCGGCCATCGGTCGATGTGTTGTTTCGTTCGGTGGCGAAATGTGCCGGCAAGAATGCGCTCGGGATCATCATGACGGGCATGGGAGATGATGGCGCGCGCGGTCTCAAGGAAATGCGTGATAGTGGCGCTTACACCATTGGCGAGAACGAGGAGACCTGTGTCGTGTACGGGATGCCCAAGGAGGCGATGAAGCTCGGTGCAGTTTGCGAGGAAGTTCCTTTACACGAAATTCCTGCGCGTATCTGTGCGGTTTGTGCATCGGTTTCCGGACGTTGAGTGTTGGGTATCGGCGAGATCGATCGAAGCGAAATACCAGGGAATCACCACATGACAGACGACGATTGGAAACCGGAGACGTTGGCGGTGCGCGCTGGCAGCCAGCATACGCCGCTGGGTGAGAATTCCGAAGCGCTGTTTCTCACCTCCAGTTTCGTGTTCGACAATGCGGCCCAAGCGGCGGCGCGTTTTGGAGGGCAGGAACCCGGCAACATCTATTCGCGTTTTACCAACCCCACCGTCAGCATGTTCCAGGATCGGCTGGCAGCCCTGGAAGGCGCGGAGTTCTGCGTGGCGACGGCCAGTGGCATGTCCGCCATCCTCGCCTGCGTGATGGGGCTGTGCTCGGCTGGCGACCATGTGATCGCCTCGCGCAGCATCTTTGGAACTACCGTACAGCTGTTCGGCAACATACTCAAGCGCTGGGGGCTGGAGGTGACGTTCGTTGCGCTGACCAAGCTCCAAGAATGGGCGGCGGCGGTGCGACCGAATACGAAGCTGTTGTTCGTCGAAACCCCTTCCAATCCGCTCACCGAAGTGTGTGACATCGCTGCATTGGCTGCGCTGGCGAGGAGTTCTGGCGCGCTGCTGGTGGTCGACAATTGTTTCTGTACCCCGGCACTGCAACGTCCGCTCGAGCATGGCGCGGACATCGTGATCCATTCCGCCACCAAATACATCGACGGCCAGGGACGCTGTCTGGGGGGCGCCGTGCTGGGCAAAAAGGAGATCTTGGAGCCGGTCTATGGTTTTTTGCGCACCGCCGGCCCCAGCATGAGCGCATTCAACGCCTGGGTGTTTCTCAAGGGCCTGGAAACCTTGCATCTACGCATGGAAGCGCATTCGAGGAACGCGCTGGCCCTGGCGCTGTGGCTGGAACAGCAGCCTCAGGTGGAGCGGGTGTATTACCCTGGTCTGCCTTCTCACCCCCAATACGAGCTGGCCAAGCGCCAGCAGAAAAGTGGTGGTGGCATCGTCTCGTTCGATCTCCGGGGTGGCCAGGAGGCGGCCTGGCGGCTGATCGACAGCACACGCCTGCTGTCCATCACCGCCAATCTGGGCGATGCCAAGAGCACCATCACCCATCCAGCCACCACCACCCACAGCCGGGTGACTCCGGAAGCGCGGGCGGCTGCCGGTATCGGGGATGGTCTGGTGCGCATCGCGGTCGGGCTGGAGAACGTGGAGGACATCAAGGCCGATTTGCAGGCCGGACTGCGTGCGTAGACTGTCCGGTCATGGAAAAGTAAACGGGGCGAAAGCCCCGTTTACGTTTCCGTCGTCAGTAGGCGTGGATCACAGTGTGTCGGCGTGAGCGGCCAGATATTCCGCCACACCTTCCGGATTGGCTTTCATCGCGGGTTTGCCTTTGTTCCAGCCGGCCGGACAGACTTCACCATGAGTTTCGGTGTACTGTAGTGCGTCGACCATGCGCAACATTTCGTCGATGTTGCGGCCCAGCGGGAGGTCGTTCACCACCTGATGGCGCACGATGCCGGTCTTGTCGATCAAGAACGAGCCTCGATATGCGACACCCGCATCGGATTCGACATCGTAAGCCCTGCAATATTCGTGTTTCATGTCGGCGATCAGAGGGTAGCCGACCTTGCCGATCCCGCCTTGGTTGATCGGGGTATTCTTCCAGGCCAGATGGGTAAAGTGGGAGTCGATGGAAATGCCCACCACTTCGACGCCGCGTTTTTTGAATTCTTCCAGGCGGTGGTCGAAGGCGATCAGCTCGGAGGGGCAGACGAAGGTGAAATCCAAGGGATAGAAAAATACGACGGCGTATTTGCCTTTGATATATTCGGCCAGGGTGAAGTGTTCCTGAATGCTGTTGTCGCCCATCACGGCGGCAGTGGTGAAACTAGGGGCAGGTTTGCCTACCAGTACGGCCATGTCGATCCTCCTTGATTGAACTGATTGAAATGGTTGGTTTGAATGGCCCCTGGCCTGGGTGTCTCTAACGCAAGCCAAGGGCGTTGCGACGGTAAATATTTTGCATGTTTCGACCATGGATGGAAAGCATCGGCCCCTAATCCAAATGACGCGGGACACTCACGCGCAGGATGACGCCAGCCTGCGCTTCATCAAGGAAGGCTGCGTCGAGGGTTGAGCGCCACCAGCCTAGCCCTTGGCGCAGTGGTACGTGATTCCATCAACCGGGAAGATGTCCCATCGTGGGCAACCACTGCTTTTTGATTTTTCCCGTGTTAAACTTGCTTTAGCATGGCGGATCAGGAATTCCTCACGCATCCTTCTCTCGGCGAGCGTTTTCGTGCAACGCGGAGGGTTCGCTCTCGGTCGAGACACGGTCAGGGCGGGGCGCATGAACGTCCGTAAATTTTTTGGTACCAATACCCGTGATGCGCTCCGTCAGGTGCGCGATGCGCTGGGAGCCGACGCATTGATCCTCTCTAACCGCAAGGTGGACGGTGGGGTGGAAATCATGGCGGTCGCCGACGGTGAAGTCGAAGCACTGACCTATGGAAATCCGGCTCTGCGGCGCGACGCGCCACCACCACCCAAGCCCGCCATCGGCCCAGATACCATCGCTGCGATTCTACATCGTCGTCAAATGAGCTCCATTGGGCCAGCACAGACGGTGCGCGCGCCGGTTTTCGAGAGAGTACAAACCGCTCATAAACCGGTCGCCACGGTGCCCGTGCCCGATCCCATAGAGGAGACCCCAACCTATCGGCGACCAACGGTGACCCAGGAAGTGCCATCCGCTTCGCCTTCGTCGGGGGGCGAGGCGCCATTTGCCCCACAATCCCAACCGGCCTCCGTGCAAGCGACACCAATGACGCAAGACCCGGTGGTGGCGGAGATGGCGCGCGAGCTCAAGCGCATGCGTAGTTTGTTGGAAAGCCAGCTTTCTGGCTTTGCTTGGGGTGAACTGGCGCGCAATGACCCGCTCAAGGCCCAGCTGTTGCGAGCGATGTTCGCAGCGGGTTTTAGCCCCGTGTTGTCACGCCGCTTGGTCGATGCTTTGCCCAAAGGGCTGGATTACGAACGCGCAATGAAATGGCTCAAGGCGGCATTGACGCACAACTTGCGTGCCGTGGAGCCAGGGGCGGATATCGTGGAACGTGGGGGCATCGTCGCGCTGGTCGGTCCCACGGGGGTGGGCAAAACGACGACGGTTGCGAAGCTGGCCGCACGTGCCGTGCTCAAATTCGGGGCGGAGAAAGTCGCATTGCTCACGACGGATAGTTACCGGATCGGTGCGCATGAGCAGCTCAGAATCTACGGTCGCATCCTCAATGTGCCGGTTCATGCGGTGCGGGATGAAGCCGAATTGGAGTTGACGTTGGCCGACTTGCAGCGCAGCCACTTGGTGCTTATCGATACCGTCGGGATGAGCCAGCGCGACAGACGCATTGCAGAACAAATCGAATTCTTGTGTGGACGCGGTAGCCGCGTACGTCGGCAGCTACTGCTCCCAGCCACGGCACAAACGGTGACGCTGGACGATATCGTACGCGCTTATCGCGGTACCGGCTTGGAGGGCTGCATTCTGACCAAGATCGATGAATCGGTGTCGCTGGCTCCGGCCGTCGATTGTCTGGTTCGTTATGGACTCGATCTCCATTACGTGACCAATGGGCAGCGCGTCCCCGAGGATCTACATTTGGCGAACGCCGCGTATTTGGTGGATCGTGCCTTCAAAGGCCAGTTGAGCCCAGCCTCCCAGCTCAGCCCGCAGGAAATGGCTCTACAGGATGTTTGGTCGGGGAGTGGGGCATTCATTGGCTAGGATGACCATAGATCAAGCCGAGGGGCTACGCCGCTTGTTCGCGGCGGATGTCGCGCACATGGTGGCCGTGCTGGGTGACGGGGCGCAGGAAATCAGTGCGGGGTTGGCGCTCGCTTTGGCGGGTCGGGGCCGGCGTGTGTTGCTGGTGGACGAACGGTTGGGGGCTCAACAGACCCATCCGCTTCATGACAAGCCCGTGCACTGGGATATCGGCGCCGTCTTGAAGGGAGAGCAGGCGTTGCAGGAAATTGCCTTGACGGTGGCGGGTGTCACCTTGTTGCCGGCAGGTCAGATGCATCCGGTAGCCCGGAATGAAAGTGGGCGTATCCGTTTGCTATCCTCTTTGTATGCATTGGCGAGAGTATATGACGTGGTGCTGGTCGCTGCCGCCTCACCGGTGAGACGTGGTCTCGGGTTTGCGTTGGCGGCTCCCGAAATGTTGGTGCTGTGTACGGGCACGAAGGCGGGCATTACTTCTGCTTATGGTCATATCAAAAGCGTGGCCACCTTCGCTGGGAATCACCACTTCCGCTTGTTGTTCAGGACGGTCGACGAGGCATTGGCGCGTGTATTGTTCCGTAATCTGGCTGGTGTATGTCGCCAGCATTTGGGGCTGACACCCCATTACGCTGGCGTGATTCCAGCGGATGCGCAGGCGGCGGCTGATGCATTGGAAGCGTTGGCCGCGCACATGTCCAACTGGCCTTTGCCAGAGCGTGACGACGGTCGCTTCGATGCCTTCATGCAACGGCTGCTCCAGTCGTCTCCTGGTCAGCAGAAAGCGCATGCGTGAATGCAGGAGCGCTCTGTCCTAGCGTATGCGCCGCTGGTCAAGCGGATTGCACACCAGCTCGCCGCTCGATTGCCAGCCAGCGTAGAAGTGGATGATTTGATGCAGGCGGGTATGTTGGGCCTGCTCGCTGCAATGGAGCATTTCGATGAAAATCAGGGGGCCCAGTTTGAAACCTATGCGTCTCAACGCATCCGTGGCGCCATGCTCGATGCGTTGCGAGAGATCGACTGGGTCCCGCGCTCGGTACGCAAACATGCGCGGGAAATCGAGCAGACGATCGCGGTACTACAGCAGAAGCTGGGACATGCGCCGACCGAGCAGGAAATTGCCGATGCCATGGGGATAGAGCTGACGGAATACCAATCGATGTTGGCGGATGCGCGTGGCCACCAGCTGCTGTACTACGAGGACTTCCACGACGAGAATGGGGATCCGGCCGAGCTCGATATCGCGGACACACGGCCAACACCGCTCGAGACCATACTGGATTCCGGTTTGCATCAGGCGTTGATTCAGGCCATCAAGGAATTACCGGAACGGGAAAAGATGGTGATGGCGATGTATTATCAGGAGGACCTCAATCTCAAGGAAATTGGTGCAATTCTGGGCGTGAGCGAGTCGCGTGTCTGCCAGATCCACAGCCAAGCCGTGATGCGGTTGCGCAGCAAGTTACGGGACTGGATCAGCTAGCATCGTGCCATGAACAAAATTCCCATCGACGTTACGACTTTCGTGGGTATCCTGGTTGCGCTGGGCGCCATCGTTGGTGGTCAGATCCTGGAAGGCGGGCATGTGGGCGCCCTGCTGCAGTTGACGGCATTCATCATCGTCATCGGAGGCACCATGGGCGCCATCATGATCCAATATTCACTTCCCGCATTCCTGCTTGGAATAAGACTCATTCGTTGGGCATTCGTGCCGCCGTCATTGGATTTCGAAGGGGTGGTAGAGCAGATCGTGACCTGGAGTAACACTGCGCGCCGTGGCGGATTGCTTTCCCTGGAACCCATCCTGCTGGAAATAGAGGACCCTTTTTTGAAGAAAGGCCTCCAGATGCTCGTCGATGGAGCGGAGCCCGAGAGACTGCGTGAGTCGCTGGAAGTGGAAATCAGTGCCTATGAAGAGCATTATCGGCTGGGCGCCAAGGTATGGGAATCGGCAGGCGGCTATGCGCCCACCATCGGCATTCTGGGAGCGGTGATGGGGCTGATCCATGTGATGGAAAACCTGTCTGACCCATCCAAACTAGGAGCGGGCATCGCCGTGGCTTTCGTCGCCACCATCTATGGGGTTGGGTCCGCCAATCTTTTTTTTCTGCCGGTTTCCAACAAAATCAAGACCATGATCGGCCAGGAAGTCGTGCGTCGGCAGATGGTGGTCGAAGGTCTGGTTTCGATTGCCAATGGCGAGAATCCTCGCCTGATCGAGACCAAGCTGCGTGGCTTCATCGCTTAAAGGCTCTAATTAGGGCATGGCGCGCAAGCAAAAACACGAAGAGCACGAAAACCACGAACGTTGGCTGGTTTCCTACGCCGATTTCATCACTTTATTGTTTGCCTTTTTCGTGGTGATGTACGCCATCTCGTCCATCAACGAAGGCAAGTACCGAGTACTTTCCGATTCCATTCTGGAAGCCTTCAAAAACGCTCCCACCAGCGAAAAGATCATTTATATACAAGGGCCCATGCCGCAAAATGCGGTCGAGACGGGAAAGACTATCCCACAAATCATTCCACTGGAAAAGCCAGCGGCTACGCCCGCGCCATCGGAAGTGGAGCGACAGCAGCGTCGTGAGAGCATGAAATCGGTTGCGACCAACATTCTCAAAGTGATGGAGCCACTGGTCAAAGATGGTCATGTCAAGGTCACGGAGAGCAACCGTGGCATAGCCATCGAAATCAACGCCAGTCTATTGTTCGAAACCGCGAAAGCCGACCTCAACCAGGAGTCTATTTCGGTATTGACGGCCGTGGCCAAGGTGTTGGCTACGGATACGCATCAGATTCAGGTAGAAGGACACACAGACAATTTACCGATCAATTCGCCGGTGTTTCCATCCAATTGGGAGTTGTCCACGGCACGTGCCAGCAGCGTGATCCGCTTGTTTCAAGCCAACGGGGTGAGTGGGGAGCGTATGGTGGCCATTGGCTATGCCGACAATCGTCCGGTGGACGACAATTCGACGCCGGAAGGGCGTGCTCGCAATCGGCGCGTGACGGTGATGATCCTGGCGGAAAACGAAGGGAACGTGCAGGATGTGCAGCTCGATCCCGACATCCGACCCGCGTCGGCTTCGCCGTCGGCTGCGCCTTGAGGTAGCCTAAGCCTTGCCGATGACGCCGCGCGACATGCCACTTCCAGCCTTGGGGTCCGCGGGTTGGCCATCGGGCCCATATAGGCTGGATTTTCCCATGGCTGCAAAAATGGCCTTGAGTGCCTGCTTGTTGTGTTCCAGACGAGTTTGTAGCAATTCTCCGTTCAGAGCGTTGGTCTGATGGGCAAGCGCAGCGACTTTCAGCACCGTGTGCCATGCTACGAGCGCTGCCTCGCCCGTGGCTTTGGCCCAAGCCTCCATTCCAGTCCGATTGCTCGGAAAACCGAGGGCAGAAAGCTGTTGTAGGCGCTGCTCGGCAATCCGGTTGAGCTGCTCGATTTGTTGTTGTTTAATGGGCGCAATCCGGGTCAATGTGTCGATGTCACCCGCGATCAGCGCGTTCTGTTCGGTTTTCAGGGTTTCCGTAAATTCCTCGAATGCCGTGATCTCGGCATCTAGCGTGGTAAGCAATGACGTTTCGGGACGAACCGACGGGGTCATGCGTGCGTCAGGCGGAACGCTGACGGACGAGCAGGTCGAGCGAGGATGATAGCAGATTACGCGCGATGCGCTCCGCATCGAAGGCATAGCGACCTTCGCTTAAGGCTCTGCGAATCGACTCGACCTTGGCGGCGTCGAAATCGGGGGCTTGCTGCACACGGCTTTCCACCGAGCTCAAAAGGGTAGAGGCTTCGGACAAGCTGACACTGTCTTGGCTGGGAGCATTGGTCTTGCCGTTTTTGGACCGTACCGGGACCTCCCCGGCCAAGTTGGGTTGCAGCGTAGAATGCGCAGTTCCGTCAATTTTCATCTGGCGACTCGAAGATACTGAAATGGCTAAGGACGCCTAGTATAACGGTAAAAACTCAACAATACTTTAGGAAACTTCTGAATAAGCTGCTGCGCGACGGGAGGGCGGCGAGGGCGATATTCGGGCTTCGGCCGCTGCGTTGCAGCTTAACGTTCGCTAGATTCACGCAAGCCTACGCCGCAACCTAGTGGGTGTGGCTCCTTCGTCCAATCAAGTAAGCTGGTCAGCGACATGGAACGAGGATCAGCGCTTTTTCGGCGGCAGCAGGTCGGTAATCGTGCCTTCTGCCATTTCGGCGGCGAAGCACACGGTTTCTGACAGCGTCGGGTGGGCGTGGATGGTCAGCCCAATGTCTTCGGCGTCTGCCCCCATCTCGATCGCCAGCACGGCCTCGGCCAGCAATTCGCCGGCATTGGGGCCGACGATGCCGGCGCCGATGATGCGGCGGGTTTGCTTGTCCAGGATCAGCTTGGTCATGCCTTCGGTGCGGGCGATGGACAGCGCGCGGCCGCTGGCGACCCACGGGAAGCTGGCCTTTTCGATTTCGAGGCCACGGGCCTTGGCTTCGGTTTCCGTCACGCCCGCCCAGGCCACTTCCGGGTCAGTGTAGGCGACGGAAGGAATCGCCCGCGCCTGGAACTCGACCTTGTGGCCGGCGATGACTTCGGCCGCCACCTTGCCTTCATGTACCGCCTTGTGCGCCAGCATGGGCTGGCCGACGATGTCGCCGATGGCGAAGATGTGCGGCACGTTGGTGCGCATCTGCTTGTCGACCGGGATGAAGCCGGATTCGTTGACGAACACGCCGGCCTTGTCAGCGCCGATGTTCTTGCCGTTGGGACGGCGGCCGATGGCGACCAGTACGCGGTCATACACTTGCGGTTCGATCGCCTGCTCGCCTTCGAACGTGACATGGATGCCATCCTGCTGTGGCTCTAGCCTGGAGACCTTGGTCTTCAGCATGATTTTCTCGAAGCGCTGTTCCATGCGCTTGGCGAGTGGTTTGACCAGGTCGCGGTCACAGCCGGGGATGAGGCCATCGGCCAGTTCCACCACGGAGACCCTGCTGCCGAAGGCATCGTAGACCGTGCCCATTTCCAGGCCGATGATGCCACCACCGACGACCAACATGCGCTTGGGGATGTCCTCTAGTGCTAGTGCACCGGTGGAGTCCATGATGCGCGGGTCATTCAGGTGTTCCGGCGCCAGCCCCGGCATCTTGATGGCCTGGGAACCAGCAGCGATGATGGCATAGTCAAAAGAGACCGTCGTCACCTTGCCATCACTGTCGGTTACGGCGAGCTGGTGAGTGCCGATGAATGCACCCCGTCCAGTGACGATCGTCACATTCCTTTGCCTGGCGAGACTGCTCAAGCCAGCGGTGAGCTTGCCCACTACGTCCTTCGCCTTCCATTCGCGTAACCTGGAAAGGTCGATCTGCGGCTTGCCGAAGCTGATGCCGTGCGCGGCCATTTCCTCGGCTTCGGTGATCACTTTGGCGGCATGCAGCAAGGCTTTGGACGGAATACAGCCAACATTGAGACACACCCCGCCCAGCGTGGGGTAACGCTCCACCAGTACCACCCGTTTGCCCAGGTCAGCAGCGCGGAAAGCAGCGGTATAGCCGCCGGGGCCGGCACCCAGTACGAGAACTTCAGCATGCAGGTCGGACGGACCGGTGGGCACGGCAGCCGGGGCTGGCGCGGTTGCCAGGGCGGCGGGGGCTGCGTCGGACAGAGGTGTGGCAGCGGGGGCTTCGGCCTTGCCCGCGGGGGCGGCATCGCCCGCTGTGGCCTCCAGTGTCAGGATGGGGCTGCCTTGAGATACCTTGTCGCCGACTTTGAGCTTGACCTCCTTGACCGTGCCGGCATGGGGCGAAGGAATGTCCATCGAGGCCTTGTCGGATTCCAGTGTGATCAGGGCATCCTCGATGTTGACTTTGTCTCCCGGCCGCACATGCACCTCGATGACATCGACGTTTTCGAAATTGCCGATGTCCGGCACGACGATCTCCAAAACTTGACTCATGATCATTTTTCCTGGTTACAGCAACAGACGACGCACGTCGGACAGCATCACGCGCAGATGGCTGGTGAATCTCGCTCCATCTGCTCCGTCGATCACACGGTGGTCGTAGGACAGTGACAATGGCAATATCAAGCGCGGCTCGAATGTTTTGGTCTGGGCATTCCACACTGGCTGGAGGCTGGAGCGGGATACACCGAGGATGGCGACTTCCGGGCAGTTGATGATGGGCGTGAAGGCCGTGCCGCCGATGCCACCGAGGCTGGAGATGGTGAAACAGCCGCCCTGCATTTCTTCCACTTTCAGCTTGCGTTCGCGTGCCCTGGCTGACAGTTCGCCCAGTTCGCGCGCGATGTCCAAGACATCTTTCTTGTTCACATCGCGGATCACCGGGACCACCAGGCCGTCTGGGGTATCGCAGGCAAAGCCGATGTGGTAGTACTTCTTCAGGATCAGCTCGCTTCCGTCGGCGGAAAGTGAGGCGTTGAAATGGGGATAGGCGCGCAGAGCATTGACCACTGCCTTCATCAGAAAGGCCAGCAACGTCAGTTTGACGCCACGCTTGGCGGCTTCGTCCTGCATGGATTTACGAAAGTCTTCTAGGTCAGTGATGTCGGCCTGGTCGAATTGGGTGACATGCGGGGCGGTGACCCAATTACGATGGAGATTCGCGCCGGAAATCTTCTTGATGCGCGACAGGGGCTGGGTTTCGACCTCGCCGAACTGGCTGAAGTCGATGTTGGGCATGGCCTGCACAGAAAGCCCCGCGCTACTTGCCATGCCTTCGGCACGCGGCTTGCTGAGCTCGTTCTTGATCCAGGCCTGCACGTCTTCTTTGGTGATGCGGCCCTTGGGCCCGCTGCCCGAGATGCGCGTGAGGTCGGCTCCCAATTCTCGCGCGAATTTACGCACCGAAGGACTGGCGTGCGGGTTCTTGCCGGGTGCGAATTCGGCTCGGGCTGCAACAGGATTGGGTGTGCCTTGTGGCGGGATGGGCTTGGGCACTTCCTCTACGGGTTTGGACGGCGGCGGGATTTCCGCGGTTGCGACCGAGGTGACTACTGGTGCTGTCACGGCCAAAGCCTTGCGGGCATCCTGCATGATATCGTCGACGTCGACCAGCGCGATCAGCGTGCCTTGCGAGGCCTTGTCACCCACCTTGATCTTCACTTCCTTGACCGTGCCGGCAAAAGGCGCCGGGATGTCCATGGAGGCTTTGTCCGATTCCAGCGTGATCAGCGCATCGTCGACACGGATGCTATCGCCCGCTTTGACATGGACTTCGATCACATCCACGTTTTCGAAATTGCCGATGTCAGGGACGAACACTTCCTGAATGGCCATGTTTGAAGTCTCCTTAGGCAATCGCGGGGTTGGGTTTGTCGGGATCGATGTTGTATTTCTTGATCGCCTCGGCCGCTTTGGCAGCCGGCAGCATGCCATCGTCAGCCAACGCTTTGAGCGCGGCCAGCACTACATAGTGGCGATCAACCTCGAAGTGACGGCGTAGCGCTTCGCGGGAATCGGAGCGGCCGAAGCCGTCGGTTCCCAGTGTTACATAGCGTCGCGGGACGAAAGCGCGGATCTGGTCGGCAAAGGCTTTCATGTAGTCGGTGGAAGCGATCACCGGACCTTCCGTGTTTTTCAGGCATTGCTCGACATAACTTTCCTTTTGCGGTTGGTCGGGATGGAGCATGTTCCACCGATGCACATCCAGCCCCTCGCGGCGCAGTTCGGTGAAGCTGGTGGCACTCCACACGTCGGCGGATACGCCCCAATCCCGTTCCAGGAGCTCGGCGGCGGCTATGACTTCACGCAGGATGGTGCCACTGCCCAAAAGCTGCACTTTCGGCCCTGGGGCCGTGGAGGTGCTGAATCTATACAGGCCTTTGATGATGCCGTTCTCGGCCCCCTGGGGCAAAGCAGGGTGGCTGTAATTCTCGTTCATCAGGGTGATGTAGTAGAACACGTCCTCCTGCTCTTGCACCATGCGGCGTAGGCCATCCTGGATGATGACGGCAAGCTCATAGGCAAAGGTCGGGTCGTAGGATATGCAGTTGGGTATGGTGGCAGCCAACAGATGGCTATGCCCATCTTCATGTTGTAGGCCTTCCCCATTCAAGGTCGTTCGCCCGGCGGTGCCGCCCAACAGGAAGCCACGCGCCCGACTATCTCCTGCTGCCCAGGCCAGATCACCGATGCGCTGGAAACCAAACATGGAATAGAAAATATAGAATGGGATCATTTGCACGCCATTCACGCTGTAGGAGGTGGCGGCCGCCAGCCAGGAGGAGAATGCCCCAGCCTCGTTGATGCCTTCTTCCAGGATCTGGCCAGTTTTGGATTCCTTGTAGTACATCACCTGGTCGGAATCCACCGGTTCATACAGCTGCCCGACGGAAGAATAGATCCCCAGCTGGCGGAACATGCCTTCCATGCCGAAAGTGCGCGCCTCATCCGGCACGATGGGCACGATGTACTTACCGATGGTAGGGTCCTTGACCAGTGTCGCCAGAATCCGCACGAACGCCATGGTAGTGGAGATTTCGCGCTCTCCCGTAGCCCCCAGTACGTTCTCGAAAGCGGAAAGTGGCGGGGTTTTCAAGGTGTTGCCTTTGCGGCGGCGAACAGGGATGTAGCCCCCCAATGCGGCACGGCGTTCACGTAGGTATTGCATTTCCGGACTGTCTTCAGCCGGGCGGTAGAACGGCAATTTTTCCAGATCGGCATCCGATATCGGGATGTCGAATCTGTCCCGGAATGCGCGCAGGTCGGCGAGGTCCAGCGCCTTGGTCTGATGCGTGGGGTTCTGCGCCTCACCGGAGGCGCCCATGCCGTAGCCTTTGACGGTCTTGGCCAGGATCACGCTGGGCTGGCCGACGTGATTGACGGCGGCATGATAGGCGGCATAGACCTTGTGCGGATCGTGGCCGCCACGATTGAGACGCCAGATGTCCTGATCCGACATGGCAGCGACCATTTCCTTGAGCTCCGGGTACTTGCCGAAAAAGTGTTCACGCGTGTAAGCGCCCCCCTTGGCCTTGAAGTTCTGATACTCGCCATCCACCGCTTCTTCCATGCGCTGTTTGAGCAGCCCATGGGTGTCCATGGCCAGCAGTGGATCCCAGTAGGACCCCCAGATCACTTTGAGCACGTTCCAGCCAGCGCCACGGAAGGTGGCTTCCAGCTCCTGGATGATCTTACCGTTGCCGCGTACCGGGCCATCGAGACGCTGGAGGTTGCAGTTGACGACGAAGATCAGGTTGTCCAGCTTTTCGCGCGCAGCGAGCGAGATGGCGCCCAGCGACTCCGGTTCGTCCATTTCGCCATCCCCACAGAACACCCATACCTTGCGCTGCGAGGTGTCGGCAATCCCGCGGTCGTGCAAATATTTGAGGAAGCGCGCAGCGTAAATGCCTTGCAACGGTCCCAGTCCCATCGAGACCGTGGGGAACTGCCAGAAATCCGGCATCAGCCAGGGGTGTGGGTAGGAAGACAGCCCTTTGCCGCCCGTTTCCATACGAAAATTTTCCATCTGCTCTTCGGAGATGCGACCTTCGATGAAAGCGCGGGCATAAATGCCGGGCGAAGAGTGGCCCTGAAAAAACACGAGATCGCCCCCAGAAGGATGGTCTGGCGAGCGGAAGAAATGGTTGAACCCGACATCGTACAGTGTGGCAGCGGACTGAAAGCTGGCAATATGGCCCCCTATGCCGGGGGACTTTTTGTTGGCACGCATCACGCAGACCACCGCGTTCCACCGAATCAGGGCGCGGATGCGGCGCTCCATGTGGGGGTCGCCTGGCAGCTTGGCCTGCAGATGTACGGGAATGGTGTTCAAGTATGCCGTGGTGGCTTTGTAAGGTAGATAGGCGCCACTACGACGGGCTTTTTCGATCAGCGTTTCCAACAGGAAATGCGCACGTTCGATTCCTTCTCTTTCCAGTACGGCATCGATGGCATCCAGCCATTCTTGGGTTTCCTGTGGATCGATATCGGGGATGGGTGTTGCCATGCCAATGTTCTCCTGAGGCTCGCTGTCGTTATAATCCAGGGCTGAAGATGGCCGCTTGGGCCGATTGGAAAGCCGCTAGTTTCCCCATTTTGGCGCGCTTGGTCAAGCTCGGGCGCATCGACGGAGTTGGATCGTGACGGTGAAAATCTTTTCTAATCATAAGGATATAGATGAAAACGAACTGGCCGGAGCGAGCCATGTTTTGTGTGTCTTGACCCCGGATCAAGCGACCGCCCCGCTGGACGAGGTGCTACAGTCACGTCTCGACCGGCGCGGGATCGAGCGTGCCGAGCTCAACAAGTCGCCGCTGACGGCCGATCTACCCTCTGGCGGCAAAGCGAGCTGGGTGGTGGTGGATCCGAAAAAAACAGCATTCGATCATTTGACGGCACTGCGCAAGGCCTTGCAGCCGTTGCTGGAAGAGAATCCCGCCACCCTCACCGTCCTGCTGTCGGGCGCCACCTCGGAGCGACGTATGATGGCAGAGGCCACGGTTTACGTCGCGCTGCTCAATGCTGCCGAACTTCCCAGCCGCAAGAGCAAGCAGGACAAACCACGGCTGACCAGACTGGTGCTCTATGGCTGCCCCGAAGATGTTGATTTCACCTTTGCTCGCGCCGTGGCGGAGGGCAACACCTTGGCGCGCACCCTGACCATGCTGCCTCCCAACGAACTGACTCCGGCCATTTATCGTCGGCGGATCGGCACGCTGGCGGCACGGCATGGTTGGCAGTATGAGGAATATGATCTGAAGGCGCTACGCAAGCTGGGCGCCGGCGCATTCGTCGCAGTCGCGCAAGGGTCTGATCCGGAAGACGCCGCCATCGTGCATCTCAGTTACAGTCCGAAAAAGGCAACCAAGACCGTCGCCCTGGTCGGCAAGGGCATCTGCTTCGACACCGGGGGACACAACCTGAAGCCGGCACGTTACATGCACGGCATGCACGAGGACATGAACGGTTCCGCGGTGTGTCTGGGGATCCTGCTTGCGGCAAGCCGCAGCAAGCTGCCGATCCGCATTGACGGCTGGCTGGCCCTGGCGCAGAACCACATCAGCCCGCGTGCCTACAAGCAGAACGATGTGGTGAAAGCACTCAACGGCACCACCATCGAAGTCGTGCATACCGACGCCGAGGGACGCATGGTGCTGGCCGATACCCTGACGCTGGCCTCACGCGGCAAGCCGGACCTGGTAATCGATTTCGCCACGCTCACCGGCAGCATGGCGGTGGCGCTGGGCGATCGCATGAGTGGTGTGATCGGCAACCGCCCCGCGCTGGTATGTCAGGCAGTAGAAGTCGGGCGCCGGGCTGGCGAGCGGCTGTGTGCGTTTCCGTTCGAGGCCGATTACGACGAGGCGCTGGAGAGCAAGATCGCCGACATCAAGCAGTGCACACTGGACTCCGAAGCTGATCACATCTTGGCAGCCCGCTTTTTGTCGAAGTTCATCGAGCACGACGTGCCCTGGTTGCACATCGACCTTTCCTCCAGCAACTGCAAGGGGGGATTAGGGGCGGTGTCGAGCGATGTCAATGGCTTCGGCGTGAGCTGGGGTGTGCACTGGTTGCGCAACATGATGGGGAAGGTTCCACCACACGCCGATCTCGCCAAGCTTTAAGCGGTAGTGGCACTCAAGGCCGAAAGAATTAGGTATTTCTCATCCATCGCTGCACGGCACATGCAATCGATTGCCCAGCCTGGTCGGGCTGAACAGACCCTCCACAAATCCCGTTTCATTGCCGTCGCCGAATCCTGCGCCGACGAGCGTGCCGTGGCGCTATTGTTGCGCCGACTGGCTGCCGAGCATGGTCACGCCAGCCATTTGGCCTATGCCTACCGCGTCAAGAATCCGGGTGGGCAAGGCTTCGTGACGCGCTGTCATGATGCCGGCGAGCCGACCGGCACCGCCGGCCGACCCATACTGCAGCATCTGGAAGGGCGCGCTCTGGTCAACGTCTGTATCGCCGTGGTGCGCTACTACGGGGGCATTCAGCTGGGGACCGGTGGGTTGGTACGCGCCTATGGTGGAACTGCACGCATGGCACTGGATGCGGCACGACTGACCCCTTACGTCGAGCAAACACGTCTTCGGTTTGCGCTTGCCTATCATCGACTCGAAGCATTCGAACGTGACTTGGCTCGCGTCGGCGGGCAGCTGCTGGACAAGCGGTTTGGCGCCGAAGTGATCGTCGAGGCGGTCGTTCCTGTCAATGCGCTGGAGGGCTTGCAGCATCGTTACGGCAGGCCAGCCGGTCAACCGGCACGAGATCGTTTGCGTTGATGGAGGTGCAACCGCAGTTTTGCGGTGGCGTGCAATGCAACACAAAGGAGACGATCGTGAACGCTAAGAATTGGGGTGCTGCCGTCTTGTTGACCGGGACCATGGCGATGCCCGCGATGGCAGACGATGTTTACTACGATACGGCGCAAGTGATTGCGGTGACGCCACGGACCGAGCGCATCAACAGTCCGCGCCAAGAATGCCATACCGAATACGTTCGGGAATACTACTCTAGTTCGGGTGACCGTGACATTGCCGGCGCCATCATTGGCGGTATCGCCGGCGGGCTACTGGGCAGCCAGATCGGCAAAGGCAACGGCAAGGTGGCTGGCGCCGCGGTGGGGGCCGCCACCGGTGCCATCGTCGGCGACCGCATCGACAACAGCGACCGTCGCGAGGGGGGCTACCGGACACGACCCGTGGAACACTGCACCATGGTCGACAACTGGCAGACCGTCATCCGCAATTATCTGGTGACCTACCGTTACAACGGCCGGCTCTACACCACGACCTTGCCCAGCGACCCGGGTGACACCTTGCGGGTACGCATCGCCATCACACCGGATTACGACGGCCGGGAAGTGATCGGCTACGTGCCGGGATATGCCCGTGACAACGGCTGGCATCGCGGCTGGGGCAAGCATCGCCGCGACCGCTGGGATGATTGAAAGCCAGCGGGCGCAAGCTTGAAGGCAGGACCGCCGGTCATCCCGGCGGTTTTTTATTGACGAGCCGGTTGGCCTGCGAAGACAGCCAGCGCCAGACCAGGCTGTCCGGCACTTCGATGCCATCGATCACATAGTCGAGCACTTTGCGGTTGCGCAGCAGCAAGGGGAGTGTGTTTTTGGCTTCGCGCGTGCCACAGAACAAAATGCGATCCTCGATGTGCAGTAATGTTTCGGGCGAGGGAAGTAGCATCGGCTGGCTACCACGCAGTAGCATGAGCGGGACCAATGGCAAGCTGTCCAGGCGGTTGGCCGGATCGCGCAACAGGCTCCCCAGAGACAGGGGTCGGCCGTGGCCAAGGCGGTTGACGACTGCGGCTGCCTGTTCTCCGCTGATGGTGACATCCCAGGTTTCCGGCACGGTTTCGCCCACCACTTCCACTAGCCGGCTGATCAGCCGATTCGCCCAAGCGTTGTCCTGGCCGCGCGCCAATTTGAGGAATTGCGCCAACATGGGAGAGATGAAGTGCGCCAGACATTCATGGGCGATGATGTCACTCGGTTGCATGGTGATGTCGGCATTGAACTGACGAAACAGCGGGGCATTGTGGCGCCTGTTCTTGCGCACGACCACGAACAGTTTGGGGTTGAGCTCGAGCGCCGTCATGACGATCGAAAGGTTATTGATGTCGTTGTCGGTCCCGGCCACGATGCCGACCGCTTTCTGGATGCCTGCTTCGAGTAGGGTATGCGCCTCGGCCCCACTACCGACGATGCAATCAGTGCAACCGGTCAGCTCTGGGTCGGCCTCGATGATCACGGTTTGCATGTGCTCCCGTTGCAGATTGCGAACCACGGATTTGCCAAATCGTCCATAACCGCATACTACCCACTTGCCTTGGGGTGGACAGGCTGGCGTGGGTAATGAAGTTCCTGGGACCCCGGTGAGCCACTCGTGGAGCAAGTAAGTCCCCAGCGAGTGCATTTCCATGGCGAGATGCTCGCCGAACAGCTGGTAAGGGTTGATGATGTGGTCGGTACCGAACGAGGCCATGTTGGCGGCAATCGTATCGTCTTCGGCACGGCACAACACCGGAAGTTGCGGGTTGATCAGCTTGACGGTGACTGCCACCGCGAGATTGGCATGATTGTCATCGGTCAGCGCGGCCACCCCTTTGCACATGGGATGCTGGATTCCGGCCTGCAACAAGATTTCTGGTAGGCGAACGTCGGCGCACAGGCAGGGCACATCGGCTTGATAATCCTGCAGCTCCAGTTCATTGATGCGATCTGGATTGATGTCCAACACCACGGTACGTATTCCTTTGCGGTCCAGTGCGCCGACCAGCAGGCTGCCCGTTTCTCCATAGCCACAAACGATGTAGAACGGCTCGTGGAGGCGATGTACCGCACGCGAGAAACGGAGCGTGGTCATGGCTTGTCGCAAGGCAGGGTCCTGGATAAGGGCGATGATCTTGCCGATGGCGTAAAACCAGGCGATGACGGTCAAGTAGATGGAGAATGTCATCCACAAGCGCTGTGCGGTACTGAAGGTGTAGGGAAGTTCACCGAAGCCGATGGTGGTGGCGGTGTAACTCACTACGTAGAACGCTTCGAACAGACTCATCTGCCAGGGTTTGCCGGCGCCATCGGTACCCGGCATCAAGGTGAATCCCAGCACTGCAATGGCGTAGCTGATGATCAGTGTGATGAGCGGCGCACGCATGCGCCGCAGGACCAGGAACAAAATGCTGTTCATCGGCGAGGGACGATGAGCGTACGGAAATCTAGCGACGCAACATGATGGTTTCGATGATCAGCAGCACCACCGAAGTCACGTTGGCCAGGAAAGCGCCGCCCGAGAGCGATACGATGCTGACCATGACGCTGGGGGGGACTTCCGGCCCCATTCCACTGACGGCGGCCCATACCACGGCTGCGGTGATGAGTTGCAGGTCGGCAACCAGGCTGGTCGACAGGTGGATGGCGCCGATCTGGGTGCGGTCGCCGAATTTGAGTACGGTGGCGATCAGATTCACTACGATGGCGGCGAACAGCTCGTAAGGGTGATGGAATTCCGGGTCTGCCATATCGCCAATGAAAAAACCAAAGTTCAATGTCATGGCCAGTACGATGAAAAAACCGAATACGACTTTTTCCAGATTCATGGTTTACTCCTGGGTTCAAGATGCCGATGGGGTTCGATGGGAATCGGTGCGATCAGTCCCAAAAAGGTTTGAGTCGGGCAAAATCGTCCCACGCCTCGTCCATGTCTTGCATGCGGTGCATGGCGTTGCAGCGGTTCCAGCCCGTCAGCAGATGGATGGCTTCATCGAGCGCCCGATTGGGGCGGCTTCCAGCCAACTCCGTGACCAGCCGTGCGGTGACGGCGATGTCGTTGAGTGCCCCCAGCTTGTCCTGCAGCTTGGCTAGCCTGCCAATGAATCGCCGTGCTTTTTGGGTTTCGTACAGGCTGGCAAAGAATTCGGCTGCGTAGCGCAACTTTTTGGCCGCGATACGGGTGGCATGGCGCTCTTCGGGGTGCATGTGCCTGAGCCGCCCTCCATGACGTTTGAGCTGCCGGTGGCGTTTGGCCAGTATCACGCGGGCGATGTCGCGCACGCTACGGCTCTCCACCTGGGGGGTGTGAGCCCGCCAGCGTTCGTTTTCCAACCAGCTGCCCAATGTCAGCAACAGGCGTTGATAGCGTTGGGAGACGAGCGCTTGACGTAGCTCCTTGTAGGCACGGCGCTGGGCCGACAAAGCCTTGTCCTGTAGCTTGAGCAGGCCGGGGTGACAGTCGAGGTGATCCAGCATGGGGGGCAGGGTTTCTCCAAGGAACACGTCGAGATCGCGCGCCACGCCCAGCAATCCCATAATCCAGCCAATCTCTGCCACGATTTCCTGATGGCTTTCGCGGCCCACGACGTCCCGGAATACCGTCAGCGCGGAACGCAGCCTGCGCAGCGCGACGCGCATCTGATGTACGCCTTCGGGGTCTGTCCCATGCAGCACCATGTCCAGATTGCCCTGCAGCTGTCGGATACATTCCCAGGCGATGGTCTTGAACGCCTCTTCGGCACGTTGGTTACGCTTCAGTTCAGGCGGGCACGCCTTGAGGATGGCGGGTTGGTGCGGGCGGAATAGGCCATACCCGAGCTGGGCTTTGCTGACGTTCTCCAGCTCGAGCGGTATGTCCTGTTGCAGCGCCAGTGCGAGATCGAACAGACGACCCGCATGGCCGTTTTTCAGTTCGAGTTCAACTTCGCTAATGGGGTAGGATTTTTGGCCTGCGATCAACCGTCCGAGATCGAGTGCCAATTCGATGCGAGCCCCATCGTCATAGACAAGCTGCCATTCGGTGCGCTGCACTTCGGTACGGAATAGGGGCTTGAGCGCGTCGCGCAGTGACTGATCGGCGAACAGGCGAGCCAGTTCTGGATCGAGAATGCGGGTGAAATCGGGATGTTCCGTGGCAATCATGTCTTCCCATTCTTTCCGCTGGTGCAGACCGGCCAGTACGTAGCCGCCTGCCTTCAGCGACTGGAACCAGTGGCCCGCCATGCGCCGCACCCGCAGGCTGATGCCACTGTCCAGCAGTCGAAGGTCGGGGGTGTCATAGTAGATACTGGTGAGCTTACGGGTGATGGGTTTCCCCATCGCTGCCGTGGTAATGGCAGGATGATGGCGTAGCCGTGGGGAATCGGCGCGGGCGATGCGTAATTTGAGTTCGACTTCGTTCATTGGTTTTCCTGTGTTGCCTGCATGATCCAATGCAGCAGGGGCGCCCATTGCTGCAGATCACGCGCCACCTGCGACGGTCGAATGTCGAACAGACTGATGCCTTGCTCGGCGGCCAGCGCATAGATTTGCGCATCGCGCAGACAGGTGAGCACTGGAAAGCCGGTATGCTGCATGAATTCCGCCAGGCCCATGGCTGAACGCGTGCGGCTGTCCACCCGCATGCCCACCAGGGCGACGAAAGTCTTGTGCTTGCGCACTACTTTTTCTCCTGCCAGAACGTCCAGGAAAGCCTGGGTGGCCCCCATGTCGAATGCCGATGGCTGTATGGGCACTAAGATACAATCGGCTTGTTTCACGGCTTCGGACAGTTTTTCCTCGCGCAAGCCAGCGGCGGTGTCCATCACCAGCCATTCGGGCTCGAGCGGGAGTGGCTTGGCGCGTGGCGCATGGGCGTGGATCAATGGTAGCTTGAAAGGGCGCCGCTGCAGCCATTGCAGGGCGGATTGCTGTCGATCCAGATCGCACAGTGCCACACGCCGACCACGCGTGGCGAAATACCCCGCCAAGTTGGTGGCCAGCGTGGTTTTGCCACTACCTCCTTTAGGGTTGGCGACCAGGATGCGCTTCATGCCAGGCTGGGGATGAGGGCGGCCTTCAGTACCACTTCCTTCCCCTCGTTGTGTTTGCGGTCGGCCAGCCACAGGATGGCACCTTTTTTCAGGCTCAAGCCTTGTTCTGAGCCGAGCAGAATCCGCGACGCCACTTTTCCCAGGGTGGGCTGATGGCCGACGATCACCACCGTGCCTTCTGCGTCCGGCCAGCCTGCCGCAGCCAGCACCGCCTGGGCACTGGCCCCGGGAGCGATGTCATCGACCGTGATAAAATCCGTGGTCAATAGAGCTGCGGTCTGCTGGGTGCGTACTGCAGGACTGACCAGGATGCGTGTGTCTTTCGGCAATCGTGGCTTGAGCCAGCCAGCCATTTTTTTTGCCTGCGCCCGGCCTTTGTCGGTGAGGGCTCGCCGAAGGTCAGGAAAACCATCTTCCGCCTCGGCATGTCGCCAAAGTATGAGTTCCATGGATAGAGTCTACCAAAATACCGATGACACAATATTAACCTTGCCTGCGTCCGTATGAAAGGGAAGTCGCATTTGCATGTGCTGCTGACCGGGGTGGGGCGTGAACGGGTTGCCAGTCTGCCCCGTCAGCCGGCGCTGGAAAAGATGCTGGCGATCTCTTCAGCGTTTCGGGAAACAGTGGTGGATGCAGAAACGTGGCTATGTCAGTCGTTCGGGGTGGATGTGTCGCAGGGTGCTCCCGTGGCACCTTATACGGCTTTGGCCGATGGGCTGGACGCAGGCGAATGTCATTGCTTGCGGGTCGATCCGGTATGCCTTCAGGTCCGGCACGAGGGTGTGGTGCTCGATGGCATTGTGGCCGGGTTGGCTCAAGAGGAGGCCGATGCCTTGGTGGGAGCCCTCAACCGTCATTTCGGTGCCGACGGTCCAAGGTTTCTGGCGCCGCATCCCAGGCGCTGGTATATGCTGCTGGAAGACATGCCCAGGCTGCAAGCCATGTCGCCTGCCAGGGTAGAAGGCAAGGATGTGACCTTCATGCTTCCGCGAGGGGAGGAGGTAGGCTGGTGGCGGCGCTGGCTCAATGAGGTACAGATGGTACTCCACGAGCATCCGGTCAATGTGGAGCGCGAGCGACGCAATTTGGCTCCGGTAAACAGTGTCTGGCCTTGGGGCGGCGGAGTCCTGCAAAGGCCTTTGGTCGCGCCTTATGTCGAGGTCTGGGCGGCCGACCCGCTGGCATGCGGTTTGGCGCTGGCCGCAGGGGTGACCACACACCCTCTGGGGCCGCTATCGCTTCCATCGGTCGAAGGCGACCGGCTGATCGTCGGTGAGGTCGGTGCGGTCCTAGACAGTGCACTGCTACCGACAGTGTTGCAGCAGTTACGGACCAAGGATGCAAATGCTGTGCAGGTGCATCTGGGCGAGGCGCGGCGGGTGAGGAGTTTCACCCTCAAGCGCACTGACTTATGGAAAGTGTGGCGCAAACCGCGTCCCTTGGAAACCTATCTGCATGGCTAATATCGTGACTCGTACTTATCCCAAAGAAATCGCTACCCGTCTGGTCGAGCAGGGGGTACATCCGGTACTGGCCCGTATTTACGCGGCGCGGGGGATTCAAGACGGGGCGCAGCTGCAGACGGCCTTGTCGGGCCTGATTCCTCCCGATCGGCTGACCCATGCGGACAAAATGGCCCGAATATTGGCCGATGCCATCGCCCAAGGCAAAAAACTGCTCATCGTGGCCGACTACGATGCGGATGGCGCCACTGCCTGTGCAGTGGCGGTACGGGCCTTGCGCGGCTTCGGCGCCAAGGTCGATTATCTGGTCCCCAACCGGTTCGAGCACGGCTATGGGCTGACGCCGGAGATCGTGCATCTTGCCGCCCAGTGTGCGCCTGACTTGATCATGACCGTCGACAACGGCATCGCCAGTGTCGAAGGTGTGGAAGCGGCCCGCCGTCTGGGAATCCCGGTGCTGGTGACCGATCACCATCTGGCCGGCGACGTGCTGCCCGATGCCGCGGCCATCGTCAATCCCAATGCCCCCAGCTGCGATTTCCCGAGCAAGAATCTGGCGGGGGTGGGCGTCATCTTCTATGTCATGCTGGCGCTACGCGCAGAATTGCGCAGACGGGGGCGATATGCCCAAGGTGATGCGCCCAATCTCGCCGAATTGCTCGATCTTGTGGCACTGGGAACCGTGGCCGATCTGGTGCGCTTGGACGACAACAATCGCATTCTGGTCGATCAAGGCTTGCGTCGTATCCGTGCCGGCAAGGCAACCCCGGGGATCCTGGCGCTGTTGCGTGTGGCAGGACGCGATCCACGCCGTGTTTCTACCTATGACCTCGGTTTCGTGCTCGGCCCACGCATCAATGCAGCCGGCCGGCTGGAAGACATGGGGCTGGGCATCGCCTGCCTGCTGACGGAGGACCTGAACGAGGCGATGGATATGGCCACCAAACTGGACGAGATGAACCGCAGCCGCCGCGAGATCGAATCCGGCATGCACGAATCCGCGCTGGCCGCGCTGGAGCAGGTGCGCGTGGAGGATGGTTACAGCCTGAGCCTGGCCGATCCAGGCTGGCACCAGGGGGTGATCGGCATTCTGGCCTCACGCCTCAAGGAAAAATTTCACCGGCCCACGGTGGTGTTTGCGCCCGGCGGCGACGGCATCCTCAAAGGATCCGGCCGCTCCATTGCCGGGCTGCATCTGCGCGATGCACTGGATTTGCTGTCGAAACATCATCCCGGCCTGCTGCTACGCTTCGGGGGGCATGCCATGGCGGCTGGTCTGGCGATCCGCATGGAAGATTTTTCTCGGTTCGCCAAGGCATTCGAGGCCGTGGTACAAGCATTGCTCACCCCGGCCGACTTGGAGCGCATCATCGAAACCGATGGCGAGCTCGATCCCGCGGAGCATACGCTCGAGACCGCGCTCGCGATCGAAAATGGCGTATGGGGGCAGGGTTTCGCTGCGCCGGCTTTTCATGGACAGTTCGCGGTGATCGAGCAGTCTGTGGTCGGCAGTCGGCACCTCAAGCTTAGATTGGAACGGCAGGGCAAACGACACGACGCCATACTGTTCTTTCATGCCGAGCCTCTGCCAGATCGTATCCATGCCGTCTATCAGCTGGGCATCCATGAATATAATGGGACCATGAGCCTGCAATTGACGCTACGTCACTGGAGCCCCGCATGAGAAGAAAGCTCGTCGTCGGCAACTGGAAGATGTATGGTAGCCTGGAGAGCAACAAAAAGCTGCTGGAAGCAGTGGTCGAAGGGCTGCGTGACTATCGCAACGCCGACTACGTAATCTGTGTCCCTCACCCCTATTTGTGCCAAGCACAGACCATCCTGCAAGGCACCAACATCGCGTGGGGGGGACAGAACATGCACCAGTACGAAGCCGGTGCTTTCACCGGTTCGGTGGCGCCGCACATGCTGACCGATTTTGGTTGTACCCATGTCATCATCGGCCACTCGGAACGGCGTGAAATGGCGCACGAAAGCGATGCCCTCATTGCGGCCAAATTCGAATCCGCCGTGCGCGCGCGGTTGACGCCCATCTTGTGTGTTGGTGAAACGCGCGAGGAACACGAGGCGGGCAAGGCCCATGAAGTAGTGGGACATCAACTCGATGCCGTACTGGAGCGTGTTGGTATCGCGAATTTCGCCAAAGGCGTGCTCGCCTATGAGCCGGTGTGGGCCATCGGTACCGGCAAGAGCGCCTCGCCAGACAAAGCCCAGAGCATGCACGCTTTTTTGCGCTATCGCATTGCCAAGCATGATCGCAAGGCAGCCTCGGAATTGCGAATCATTTATGGGGGTAGCGTTAAAGTCACAAATGCGGCAAAATTACTTGCCCAGCCCGACATCGACGGAGCGTTGGTCGGAAGCGCTTCTCTCGTCGCCGAGCAGTTCATCTTGATTTGTCGCGCCGCAAATTAGGGAATTCTGCAAAACCGTTGCGAGGCGGGTTCCGGAGCGAAAGCGGCCAAGGCATAACGAGAGAAGTAGATGAGGGTGCGGCAGCCGCTGGTTGGGGTCAAGGCTTGCGTGAATGTCGCGACAATCAGGCTGCTGCCGGAGCCCAAAAATCGCGCTACACTGCCTTGCGGGGGCTCAGGAGGGCATTTAGAGGTTTCTTAGTCATTCGAGCAAAATAATGGAAAAATTGATTTGGATCGTGCACGTGCTGGCCGCCTTGGGGGTGATTGGCTTGGTTTTGCTGCAGCACGGCAAAGGTGCCGACATGGGGGCTGCATTTGGGAGTGGTGCCTCGGGCAGCCTGTTCGGCGTGAGCGGTTCGTCCAATTTTCTGAGCCGTACGACGGCGATACTGATCACCATATTTTTTCTCACCAGCCTGACGTTGGCTTACATGAGTGGGCACCGTAACAAGCAGTCAAGCGTGGTGAAGATGCACGAACAGACCTTGCAGTCGCCTGCTGGGGCGGATGCGGCGAAACAGGAGTCTCCCGCGGGGCCGCAGCCGCCGGCCAAATCACGGGAGATTCCTAGATAGACTCGCTGGCAGGTTCACCCTACCGGGAATGATCACGCGGACGTGGTGGAATTGGTAGACACGCTATCTTGAGGGGGTAGTGGCGAAAGCTGTGCGAGTTCGAGTCTCGCCGTCCGCACCAATCAAAGGCCACCACTGGTTTCCAGACGTGGCTGTCCTTGAAGCCAGCTGGGGGGAGTGTTTGGTGACGATTTTCATCGAATCCGCCCGTATCGTGGCGCGTGGCATGGTTCCAGTCTTCCAACACTAACCAGCGATTGCCCTTCTGGTGCGCACTTCGAGGTCGATGGAATGACTTTCCCATGCGGTCATTTCGAGTGGATTGTCACGGACAACTGAATGCTGGCATATCCTGCGGTTCGGTTGGACTCCTTTGAAAGTGTATTGCACTTCTGAAGCTATCTAGGGAAACTCCACCGAGACATAACAGGTTTCCTAGGTTCATGGAGCCCGCAAACCATGTGAGTATGGTGCCGCGATGTTGAGTTGGCAGATCGTCCAGGTGGTTGCGGCGTTTCTGCTGCCGCCACTGTGTTTTCTCGTGCCCGGCGTGGTGGGCGTGCTCTTGTGGAAGGGGCGCCCGGCGTTGGGCCGGGGGCTGGCGGCGCTGTCCATCGCTTTGCTGTGGATATTCTCCCTGCCGGTGACGGGCCGGGCGCTGCTCAGCGTGCTGGAAAGCGGCTACGACGGCCCGGTCGACGCCACCACATCAGCCCAGGCCATTGTCGTGCTCGGTGGTGGCACCCGTTTCGATGCCCCGGAGTTCGGACACGACACGCTCGAGATGGCGTCGCTGGAGCGGCTGCGCTACGCGGCCCTGTTGCAGCGCCGCACCGGTTTGCCCATATTGGTCACGGGGGGTGACCCGGCCGGCCGCGGGGTGGCGGAGGCGGTGCTGATGCAACGGGTTCTCGAGCAGGAGTTCGGGGTGCCGGTACGGTGGGTCGAAGGGGCATCCAACGACACCATCCAGAATGCCGCCCGTAGCCGGAAGCTGCTTGCCGAGGCCGGTGTGGAAACCATCCTGCTGGTCACGCACGCCTGGCACATGGCCAGGGCCAAAATGCTGTTCGAGCGGGCCGGCTTCAAGGTGATCCCCGCTGGTACCGGCGCAGAACGGTTGTCTGGCTCGAGGCTGACCGATTTTCTGCCGCGCGCTTCCGGACTGCAGGATAGCCAGCGGTTCTTCCACGAGGTGATCGGCCTGGTTTGGGCCCGGCTACGCAGCCAGGAAACCTCTGAATAACCTGCTGCGCGGCCGGAAGGCGGCGTTGCGCGGTGCACACTCCATTGCCCAACGCTTTGTGATGTCCCGGTCGCTTACGCTTCGTGCGCCTTGCCCTTAAGTCGCTCGCAACGGTTTTTCAGGGGTTCCCTAAGGCCGGTAGGCGGAAGTGATCGGATAGCGGCGGTCCTTACCGAAGCCGCGGTGCGTGATGCGAACGCCCACCGGGGCCTGGCGGCGTTTGTATTCATTGCGATCGATCATGGCCAGGACACGCCGCACGTCCGGCTCGGCATAGCCGGCCGCCATGATCTCGGCCGCACTGCGATCCTCTTCCACATACATTTCCATGATGGCATCCAGAATCTCATACGGCGGCAATGTGTCTTGATCGGTTTGGTTGGGACGCAGCTCGGCAGAAGGTGGTCGCTCGAGGATGCGTTGCGGAATCACGGGGGCAATGCGATTGCGGTACTCGGCCAGACGATACACCAGCGTTTTCGGAACGTCCTTGAGCACTGCATACCCCCCCGCCATGTCGCCGTACAGGGTGGAATAGCCCACTGCCATTTCACTCTTGTTGCCGGTGGTCAAGACGATGCTGCCGGACTTGTTGGAAAGGGCCATCAGCAGGGTACCGCGGATGCGCGCCTGCAGGTTTTCTTCGGTCAGATCGAAAGGCAGTCCAGCGAATTCTTGTGCCAGAGCAGCCATGAAGCTCCCATAGATTGGATCGATCTCCAGCACGTCGTAGCGCACCCCCAAGGTAAGCGCCATCTGGTGCGCATCGGCGCGGCTGATGTCAGCAGTGAACTGTGAAGGCATCATTACGGCGCGCACCCGTTCCCGGCCGAGTGCATCCACGGCGATCGCCAGGGTGAGGGCGGAATCGATGCCGCCCGAGAGCCCGAGGATCACTCCCGGAAAGCGATTCTTCTCGACATAATCACGTACCCCCAGGCACAACGCCTTGTAGACGCTGGCTTCGAGTCCAGGATCAGGGGCGATCTTGCCAGGCACGAGCTGGGGCCCTTGCAAATCGAGGAAGCCTAGATTTTCTTCGAATGCAGGAAACTGGCTGACGATGCTGCCGTGCGCGTCCATGGCGAAGCTGGCGCCATCGAACACCAGCTCGTCCTGGCCGCCGACCAGGTTGACATAGACCGCCGGCATGGCAGTCTGGCGAACACGGTCGCGCAACGTTTCATAGCGGGTGCGCTGTTTTTCCAGGTGATAGGGCGAGGCATTGAGTGCCAGTAGCACCTGGGCGCCGTGCTGTGCGGCGAGCAGGGCGGGTTCGGGTTCCCAGACGTCGGCGCAGATGTTGACTCCGAAGCGGACACCCTCCAGTTCGAATACCAGCGCTTCGCTGCCTGGTGTGAAGTAACGTACCTCGTCGAACACGCTGTGGTTGGGCAGCTTGTGTTTGCGGTAAGTGGCCTCGATGCGGCCGTTCCGGATCAGGGAGGCGGCATTGTAGCGCGCGTTGCCGTCGGTTTCTGGGTGGCCGACCAACAGAGCGATTCTGCCGGCCCGGCGGGCAAGCCCGGCCAGAGCCTCGCTACTGGCGTGCAGGAAGTCTTTGCGGAGCAACAAATCCTCGGGTGGGTAGCCGGTGAGAGCGAGTTCCGGGGTGATCAACAAGGATGCACCACTGGTCTCGGCATGGCGGGCAGCCTCCAGGATCTTTTCGGCGTTGCCGACGAGATCGCCAACCAGAAAATTGAGCTGCGCGAGGGCAATTTTCATCGAAAGTCAGTATGAACCACCGGCATCCTTGATCAATTGCACCATGTCGGGACGTTTTTTCTTCATGGCATAGACCAAGGCGGTAAGGCCATACTGATCCTTGGCCTTGACCTTGGCGCCTTTCTCCAGCAATGCCTGCAGAATGGGCACCGAGCCGCTTTCCACTGCATAATGCAACAACGGTGTCCCTTCGCTGTCTTCGACGTTGACGTCGCTGCCGCGCTCCACCAGCAGCTTGACGGCATCCACCTTGGCCCTGTGGATGGCCCAGGTCAGCGCGGTCCAGCCGGTCTTGTCCTTGGCATCCAGTCTGGCACCGCCATCGATCAAAGCTTGTAACGCCGGAACGTGCCCTTCGCGAGCGGCGTACATCAAAGGGGTGAGGCCAAAACGATCGGTGGCGGCTGGGTCGGCCCCATTTTTCAGAAGCACTTCGATGGTCGGCACGTCGCCATTTTTGGCGGCATACATCAACACGGTCTTGCCGTCATCGCTCCTGGCATTGGCGCTGGCACCATGCTGCACCAGCAAGTCGACCGCTTCACTATAGCCCGAGGTGGCGGCAAGCCCGAGTGCGCTCCACCCCGCTTCGTCGCGCACGCGGATGTCGGCGCCTTTGTCCAGCAGCACCCTCATGGCCTCGAGGAAATTTTTCTTGGTCGCGTACATCAAAGCCGTCCAACCGCCGGCATCGCGCGCGTTGACATCGGCGCCCTTGCTGAGCAAGGCGCTGATGACATCGGCATTGCCTTTGCGTGCTGCATACATGAGTGCAGTAATGCCATCCTGGTCTTTGGTGTTGGGGTTGGCGCCACTGTCCAACAGGGCTTGCACGGTTTGGAGGTCTCCTTTGGCGGCTGCGGTCAGTAGATAGGGGATCTCCTCCGCAGCAATGACACCGTGTGACAACGCAAAAAGGCTTGCCAACAACAGGACTCTGAACAGGTTCATGGAAGTTCCTTCACTTTGTCATTCCTTGCGCATTGCCGCCAACACGGCTTCACCGAGCCGGGCAGGGGAGTCCGCCACCACCACGCCAGCCTTCTCCAGTGCGCGGATTTTGTCTTCGGCGCGGCCTTTGCCGCCGGCGATGATGGCGCCGGCGTGTCCCATGCGCTTGCCCTGGGGCGCGGTTTGCCCCGCGATGTAGGCAGCCACGGGTTTTTTGACTTGCGATTGGATGAATTCTGCCGCAGCTTCCTCATCCGTGCCACCGATTTCACCGACCATCAGGATAGCTTCGGTTTCCGGGTCGTCTTCGAATAGCTGCAGGCACTCGATGAAATTCAGTCCCTTGATCGGATCGCCACCAATGCCGACACAGGTGGTCTGGCCTAGCCCAAGCTGGGTGGTCTGGTACACCGCCTCGTAGGTCAGGGTACCGGAGCGTGATACGATGCCTATCTTACCGCGCTGGTGGATACTGGCTGGCATGATGCCGATCTTGCACTCGCCCGGAGTGATCACGCCCGGGCAATTGGGTCCGATCAATTTTGCCCCGTTGGCTTTGAGTGCCGCCTTGACGTTGAGCATGTCCAGCACCGGGATGCCTTCGGTGATGCAGACGATGATCTCGATGCCCGCATCCATGGCCTCGATGATCGAATCCGCCGCAAACGGCGGGGGCACGTAGATCACGCTGGCGTTGGCGCCTGTTTCGCGTACCGCTTCACGCATGGTATTGAACACAGGCAGTCCCAGATGTATTTGCCCCCCCTTGCCCGGCGTCACTCCACCGACCATTTGGGTGCCATAGGCCAGTGCCTGCTCGGAATGGAATGTGCCCTGCTTGCCGGTGAACCCCTGGCATAGGACCTTGGTAGCCCGATTGACGAGAATGCTCATACTCTCCCCTGGTGAGCTGCCGCCACGGCTCGCTGCGCGGCATCGGTGAGGCCGTCGGCGGAAATGATGGACAGGCCGGAATCGCGCAGCATCCGTTTGCCCAGTTCGACGTTGGTGCCTTCCAGCCGCACCACCACCGGCACCTTGACCCCGACTTCCCTCACTGCCGCGATGATGCCTTCGGCAATGACGTCACAGCGCATGATGCCACCGAAGATGTTGACCAGGATGGCTTTCACGTTCGGGTCGGCCAGAATGATCTTGAATGCCTTGGATACCGTTTCGGCCGTGGCACCGCCGCCGACGTCGAGGAAGTTGGCGGGTCGTCCGCCGTGCAGCTTGATGAGATCCATGGTCGCCATCGCCAGTCCGGCGCCGTTGACCATGCAGCCAATGTCGCCGTTGAGCGCGATATAGTTGAGGCCACTGGCATGGGCATCGGCTTCCTTGGGGTCGTCCTGGCTCCAGTCGCGGCTTTCGGCGAGTGCCTTCTGGCGATGGAGCGCGTTGTCGTCCACGCTCATCTTGCAGTCGAGCGCGACCAGCTGGCCCGTATCGGTTACCACCAATGGGTTGATTTCTACCAGTGTCAGGTCATGGTCCCGGAACAGCCGGTAGAGTCCCTTGAGTAATTTGGTGAAAGCGCCAATCTGATCGCCTGCCAAACCGAGCCCAAAGGCGAGCTTGCGCGCCTGGTAATCCATCAGCCCCAACAGCGGGTCGCATGCTTCACGCAGAATTTTTTCTGGGGTGGCGGCAGCCACTGCCTCGATGTCCATGCCGCCGGCACTGGAGGCCACCACCACTATGCGCTCCGCGGCTCGGTCCACCAGCAAGGAGAGATACAGCTCGCGCGCGATGGGCAAGGTTTCCTCGATGAGCAGCTGATGCACCGGCTGGCCATCGGGGGAATTCTGCAGGGTCACCAGCCGGCTGCCCAGCAGCCGGGTGGCCAGATCCTGCAGTTCGTCGTGTGAGCGCGTCACCTTGACACCGCCCGCCTTGCCGCGCCCGCCCGCATGGATCTGCGCTTTGGCTACCCAGGCGTTGCCGCCCAGTTCGCGTGCCGCCTCTACGGCGGATTCCACGGAATCGGCGACGATGCCACGGGGGGTGGGCAATCCGTATTGTTGCAACAGGTGCTTGGCTTGGTATTCGTGCAGGTTCATGTGGTTTGGGCATCTGGTTTGGTTGCGCCAAACCGAAATTTTGGCCGAAATTGCGTCAAGACGCTAGCACGATAAGCTGCAATGCAACCCTGTTCGAACGAGTTTTGTTGACCACGTAGCCGAGTATCGGGGATAATTGCGCCTGCATGGCGAAGTGCGCGTCGCTATCGCCGTTAAGAAAACCGGACTCTACACAAACGTGCTGGAAAATTATTTTCCGATTCTGCTGTTCATTCTCGTGGGATTGACCGTTGGGGTCGTCCCCATCGCGCTGGGCAAGATTCTCGCCCCGCATCGTCCCGACAGTGAAAAAAACTCGCCTTATGAGTGCGGCTTCGAGGCGTTCGAGGATGCGCGCATGAAGTTCGATGTGCGTTACTACCTTGTTGCCATCCTGTTCATCCTCTTCGATCTCGAAATCGCCTTCCTCTTTCCCTGGGCCGTGGTGCTTGATGAAATCGGCCTGTTCGGGTTCGTTGCCATGCTGGTGTTCCTCGGCATCCTCATCGTCGGCTTTATCTATGAATGGAAGAAAGGGGCGCTGGAATGGGAGTGAACGATATGCGCAGGGGGAGGGTGGCATGAGCATCGAAGGTCTGATGGACAAGGGATTCATCACGACGACCCTCGATACCGTGATCAATTACACCCGCACTGGCTCTCTGTGGCCGATGACCTTCGGGTTGGCGTGCTGTGCAGTGGAGATGATGCATGCTGGCGCTTCCCGGTATGACCTCGATCGTTTCGGTATCGTGTTTCGTCCCAGCCCACGGCAGTCCGATGTGATGATCGTGGCTGGAACGCTCACCAACAAAATGGCGCCCGCATTGAGAAAAGTCTACGACCAGATGGCCGAACCGCGCTGGGTGATCTCCATGGGGAGCTGCGCCAATGGGGGTGGCTATTACCATTACTCATACTCGGTGGTACGGGGTTGCGACCGTATCGTGCCAGTGGACGTTTACGTGCCGGGCTGTCCGCCGACCGCGGAAGCATTGCTGTATGGCATCATCCAGTTGCAGAACAAGATCAAGCGTACCCATACCATTGCCCGATAAAAACCAATGAGTCCTCGTCTGGAAAACTTGGCCGTTTCGCTCAAAGCGGCACTCGGAGACAAGTTGCAGCGTTTGGTGGAGCATGTCGGCGAATTGACCGTCGAGATAGCCAGTACCGATGTGGTGGCAGTGTGCCAGACGTTGCGTGATGGGGCGGGGTTGAAGTTCGAGCAGCTGATCGACCTGTGCGCTGTCGATTACAGTCAGTACAAAGATGGGCGCTGGCAGGGTCGGCGTTATGCGGTGGCCTATCATCTTTTGTCGGTCAGCTTGAATCACCGTGTCCGGATAAAGACTTTCGCCATCGATGACGACTTTCCGGTCATCCCGTCCGTGAACGAGATCTGGCCTGCTGCCAACTGGTTCGAGCGCGAGGCATTCGATCTGTTCGGCATCGTGTTCGATGGCCACCCCGACCTGCGTCGTATCTTGACCGATTATGGTTTCGTCGGCCATCCGTTCAGAAAGGACTTCCCCATGGTCGGCGAGGTCGAGGTGCGCTACGACCCGGATCAGCAGCGCGTGATCTACCAGCCAGTGTCCATTGAGTTGCGCAACAACGTGCCGCGCATCATCCGCGAAGAGGGGATCCATCGTGGCTGAAATCCGTAACTACACCATGAACTTCGGGCCCCAGCATCCCGCCGCGCACGGTGTGCTGCGCCTGGTGCTGGAACTGGATGGTGAGGTGATCGTGCGGGCCGATCCCCATATCGGCCTGCTACACCGGGCCACCGAGAAATTGGCGGAAAACCGTACTTTCTTGCAGTCCGTGCCTTACATGGACCGCCTCGACTACGTGTCGATGATGTGCAACGAGCATGCCTATGTGATGGCCATCGAAAAACTGCTCGGACTGGAAGTGCCGGAGCGCGCGCAATACATTCGCGTCATGTTCGACGAGATCACCCGTATCCTCAACCATCTGCTATGGCTGGGTGCGCACGCGCTGGATATCGGGGCGATGACGGTATTCCTTTACACTTTCCGCGAGCGCGAGGATTTGTTCGACGTATATGAAGCCGTTTCCGGCGCACGCATGCATGCCGCCTATTATCGGCCCGGTGGGGTTTACCGAGACCTGCCGGATCGCATGCCGCAATATCAGGCATCGAATACCCGAAGCGCCGAAGAGGTCCGTCGGCTGAACGAGAACCGCCAGGGTTCGGTGCTGGATTTCATCGAGGATTTCACCAACCGTTTTCCGGCTTATGTCGACGAATACGAAACGCTGCTCACCGACAATCGCATCTGGAAGCAGCGTACCGTGGGGATTGGGGTGGTATCGCCGGAACGCGCGCTGGCGTTGGGCATGACCGGCCCCATGCTGCGGGGATCGGGCATCGCGTGGGATTTGCGCAAGAAACAGCCCTATGCGGTTTACGACCGGATGGAGTTCGATGTTCCGGTAGGCACGCATGGGGACTGTTATGACCGCTATCTGGTGCGCATCGAGGAAATGCGCCAGTCCAATCGCATCATCAAGCAGTGCATAGAATGGCTGCGCAAGAATCCGGGTCCAGTTATCAGTGACAATGCCAAAGTGGCGCCGCCGTCGCGCGAAACCATGAAGCGTGACATGGAAGCACTGATTCATCACTTCAAACTGTTCACGGAAGGCTTCCATGTGCCGGAAGGTGAGGCTTATGCGGTGGTCGAGCACCCCAAAGGAGAGTTTGGTATCTATCTGGTGTCCGATGGTGCCAACAAGCCTTACCGGCTCAAAATTCGCGCGCCCGGCTTTGCCCACCTGGCAGCCTTGGATGAAATGGTGCGTGGCCACATGATCGCTGACTTGGTGGCCATCATCGGCACGCAAGACATCGTGTTTGGAGAAATCGACCGCTAATGCTTTCAGCCGAAGCCATTGCACAAATCGATCGCGAATTGACCAAATATCCGCCAGAGCACCGCCAGTCTGCGGTGATTTCGGCACTGCGCATCGTTCAGGCCGAACAAGGCTGGCTTTCGCAAGAAAACATCACCGATGTGGCCGAATACCTTGGGATCCCGCCGATACGCGCACTCGAGGTCGCGACTTTCTACAACATGTTCGAATTGAAGCCGGTCGGTAAATACAAAATCACGGTCTGCACCAATATCTCATGTATGCTGCGAGATTGCGCCAGCATCGTCCAACACCTGGAAAAACGATTGGGGATCACGTTTGGGGAAACGACGCCGGATGGCAAGTTTACGCTGCGGGAAGGGGAGTGCATGGGATGCTGTGGCGGAGCGCCGCTGTTTCACATCAACAACACCGACATGTATGAATTCCTGACGCCCGAGAAAGTCGACGAGATCCTGGAGGGACTGAAGTGAACGAGGTCTGCTTCCGTACTCGTCACCTGCCCAATCCGGCCTCGCTGGAAACCTATCGTAGTATCGGTGGTTACGAGACTTTGAAACGCCTGGTGACCGAGAAAGTGCCGGCGGCGGAGATCATCAATCAGGTCAAGTTGTCCGGGTTGCGTGGTCGTGGGGGAGCGGGGTTTCCCACTGGCCTCAAATGGAGCTTCATGCCACGCTACTATGATGGCCCCAAATATGTGATCTGCAATACCGACGAGGGTGAGCCAGGCACGTTCAAGGATCGTGACATCATCCGTTACAACCCGCACCAGGTGATCGAGGGGATGGCCATCGCCGCTTATGCGATGGGCGCGCGTGTCGGTTACAACTACATCCACGGTGAAATCTGGGCGGAGTACCTGGCGTTCGAGCGTGCCTTGGACGAGGCGCGGGCGGCAGGATTCCTGGGCGAGCATCTGTTCGGGACGGATTTTTCATTCGACATCTACGCCCACCATGGCTATGGGGCTTATATCTGCGGCGAGGAAACGGCGCTGATCGAATCCATCGAGGGCAAGAAAGGTCAGCCGCGTTTCAAGCCGCCATTCCCGGCCAGTTATGGCTTGTATGGCAGGCCGACCAACGTCAACAATACCGAATCTTATGCTTCCATTCCTTACATCCTGCAGTATGGTGGGCAAGCTTTTCAGGATCTGGGCGTGCCGGGATCGGGGGGGACCAAGATTTTTTCCGTGTCTGGTCACGTGGAAAAGCCGGGCAACTACGAGATCGGTATGGGGACGCCTTTCCCCAAACTGCTCGAACTGGCGGGGGGTGTCTGGAAGGGACGCAAGCTCAAGGCGGTCATTCCAGGCGGCTCGTCCACTGCGGTAGTGCCGGGTGAAATCATGATGCAATGCACCATGGACTACGACTCCATTGCCAAGGTGGGTGGTTCCAGTCTGGGCGCGGGCTCGGTGATCGTCATGGATGAGACTACCGACATGGTGCAGGTGCTCAACCGGCTGTCCTATTTTTACTATGAAGAATCTTGTGGCCAGTGCACGCCATGTCGCGAAGGCACGGGCTGGTTGTGGCGGGTGGTGCGCCGCATCGCCCAAGGCAAGGGCCGTCCGGAAGACCTCGACTTGTTGCTGGACGTCAGCAACAACATTTCCGGCCGCACCATCTGCGCGCTGGGAGACGCGGCAGCAACGCCAGTGATCAGTTTCATCAAACATTTTCGGCCGGAGTTCGAATACTACATCCAGCACGGCCGCAGCATGGTGACGGGATAAGTATGCCTCAGATCGAAATCGACGGCATTCCGGTTGAAGTCGAACACGGGATTAGCATCATAGAAGCGGCCGACAAACTGGGCATCCCCATTCCACGCTTCTGCTATCACAAGAAGTTGTCGGTGGCCGCCAATTGCCGGATGTGCCTGGTACAGGTGGAAAAGTTCGCCAAGCCGCTGCCTGCCTGTGCGACGCCGGTTTCCGACGGCATGAAGATCTTCACCCGCTCCAAGGCTGCGGTGGAGGCGCAAAAGAGCGTGATGGAGTTCCTGTTGATCAACCATCCGCTGGATTGCCCGATTTGCGACCAGGGTGGAGAGTGCGATCTGCAGGACCTCGCAGTGGCCTATGGGAGCACGAAATCGCGCTACACCGAGGAAAAGCGGGTGGTGGTCAACAAAAACATCGGACCGTTGATTGCCACCGACATGACGCGTTGTATCCAGTGTACGCGCTGCGTGAGATTCCTCAAGGAGGTCGGGGGGCTGATGGAACTCGGCATGATCAATCGCACCGAGCATGCCGAGATCACCGCTTATATAGGCAAGAGCGTGGAGTCGGAGTTGTCCGGCAACATCATCGACCTGTGCCCGGTCGGTGCTTTGACATCCAAGCCGTTCCGCTACTCGGCGAGAGGCTGGGAGCTCGAGCGCCGTCCCGCCATTGCACCACATGACGGCTTGGGTTCCCATATCGAGGTCCATGTCAAGAATGGTCGCGTCATGCGTGTGGTGCCGCGCGAGAAGGAGAGCATCAACGAGTGTTGGTTGTCGGATCGCGACCGCTTCTCTTATGAGGGGGTCAACAGCCCGGACCGTCTGACCAAGCCCTTGCTACGTCGGGGCGACCAGTGGGTGGAAACCGACTGGCAAAGCGCGCTCGAATTCGCCGCCAGCCGGATCAAGGACACCATCGCGCGACATGGGCCAGATCAGATCGGCATGCTGATTTCCCCGCACAGTACCATGGAAGAGGGCTTTCTGCTGAAAAAAATCGCCAAGGGCATCGGCTGTGGCAACATCGACCATCGCCTGCGCCGCAGCGACTACCGCCTCGATGGCAATTTCCAGGGAACGCCGTGGCTGGGATGCAACCTCACCGACATCAACCAGCTCGACCGTATCCTGCTCATCGGCAGTATCTTACGCAACGAGCATCCGTTGCTTGCGCATCGCTTCCGTTGCGCGGTGAAGTACAACGAAGCCGAATTATCGTTGATCAATCCATTGGGACAAGACTTTCTGGCTCCCGTAGCCCACAAGGTGATCACCAGTCCCGATGGCATGGTGGAAATGCTGCTACAGGTGCTCAAGGCCGTTTCCACGTTGGAGCGTCGCTTGCTTTGTCTGTGCCTGCCACCTGCGCTCACACGCGTCATGGAGACGGTGGAAGTGAGCGAGACCGCGCGTGCCATCGCCGCCAGCCTGGCGGGCTACGGCAAGACCTACGATTTGATCAGTCCGCGCGTCGGCGTGTTTCTCGGCAATCTGGCTCAACATCATCCGCGCTACGCCGAGCTTTATACGCTGGCGGAAGCGATCGCCTCGCTCAATGGTGCCGTTTTTGGCGTGCTGTCCGAGACCAACAACCGTGTCGGGCTCAATCTGGCGCGCGCCATGCCGCGGCGTGGCGCGCTCAATGCGCGGACCATGCTGGAACAACCGCGCAAGACCTACGTGCTGTTCAATGTCGAACCAGAGTTCGATTGTCACAATGGCAAGATGGCGGCCGACGCGATGGCGGCAGCCGAGTGCGTGATCGCGCTGACGTCCTACAAATCAGAAGCGCTACGTGATGCCGATGTATTGTTGCCGATTGCGCCGTTCACCGAGACTTCCGGTACCTACACCAGCATGGAGGGTCGGGTGCAGAGCTTTGCTGCCGCCAACCGTCCGCTCGGCGAATGCCGGCCGGGCTGGAAAGTGTTGCGCGTGCTGGGCAATCTGCTGGGCCTGGAAGGTTTCGACTACGAAAGCAGTGAACAGGTGAAGGATGAAGTCTTCGAGGGCGAGGCGCCTTCCAAGGTGGTATGGAACCGCCTCAACAACAACCTGCGCGTGCTGTTCGACATCGAGATTCGCCCGCCATCGATGAAGCTGCAGCGGATCGGCGACATCCCACTCTACCAGACCGATGGCACGGTGCGTCGTGCACCTTCACTGCAAGCGGCGGGAAAGAACTGCATCGGCTATGTTTCGATGAATGGCAAGGATATCCAAAGCGCCGGTCTGAAACCTGGCACCCTGGTACGGGTCAGTCAAGGCGGGGAGAGCGTAGAGTTGCCATTGCGTCAGGACGATCGGCTGGCCAGTGGCTGTGCGCGGGTACCGCTGGGGCCGTCCACGGCGCGTTTGGGTGATTTGTTTGGGGAGATCCGCGTGGAGGCGATTCGCTGATGGCGGAACTGCAAGCCATGTTCGGTGCCTCCTGGCCCTTGGTGTGGAACTTGGCCAAGATCGTTGCCATCGTCGCGCCGCTGATGGTGGTGGTGGCTTACTTGACGCTGGCCGAGCGCAAGGTCATCGGCTACATACAAGCCCGCATCGGTCCCAACCGGGTGGGCTATCATGGGGTATTGCAGCCGGTCGCCGATGGGCTCAAGCTGCTGTTCAAGGAAATCGTTCTGCCTACAGCGGCCAGCAAAAAACTGTTTTTGTTCGCTCCCGTGCTCGCTCTTGCGCCGGCACTCGCCGCGTGGGCCGTGGTACCGTTTTCTGCCAAGCTGGTGCTGGCCAATATCGACGCCAGCCTGCTCTACATCATGGCAGTGACTTCCATGGGGGTGTATGGCGTGATCGTCGCCGGTTGGGCGTCCAACTCCAAGTATGCTTTCCTTGGCTCACTGCGTTCGGCCGCCCAGATCGTCTCTTATGAAATCGCCATGGGCTTCGCCCTGGTCGGCGTGCTGATGGCCGCCAACAGCCTCAACCTGGTGAAGATCGTCGAAGCGCAGGCGGGCGGCTTCTGGCATTGGTATTTCATCCCCCTGTTCCCGCTGTTCCTGGTGTACCTGATTTCCGGTGTGGCAGAAACCAATCGTGCGCCATTCGACGTGGCGGAAGGGGAATCGGAGATCGTCGCTGGCTTTCATGTGGAATATTCCGGCATGGCGTTCGCGGTGTTCTTCCTGGCCGAATACGCCAACATGATCCTGGTCTCGGCGCTGACTTCCCTCATGTTCCTGGGCGGCTGGCTGTCGCCGCTGCCGTTCCTGCCGGACGGGACAGGGTGGATGTTCGCCAAGATGGCGGGCGTGCTGTTCCTGTTCCTGTGGTTCCGCGCCACGTTCCCGAGGTACCGGTACGACCAGATCATGCGTCTGGGCTGGAAGGTGTTCATTCCGATCACGCTGGTGTGGATCATCGTGATCGGTGCGTTGATGCAGACCCCGCTGGGTGTCTTGTTCCATTGAGGAAAGGCGCATCATGATCAACCGCATCAAAGATCTCTTCTCCAGCCTGATGTTGCTGGAGTTGCTCAAGGGGATGGCGCTCACCGGCCGCTACTTCTTCGCGCGTAAGATCACGGTGCAGTATCCGGAGGAAAAAACGCCCCAGTCCGTCCGCTTCCGCGGGCTGCATGCCTTGCGCCGCTACCCCAACGGGGAGGAGCGCTGCATCGCCTGCAAGCTGTGCGAGGCGGTGTGTCCGGCGATGGCGATCACCATCGAGTCGGAACAGCGCGAAGATGGCACGCGCCGCACCACGCGTTATGACATCGACTTGACCAAGTGCATTTTCTGCGGGTTTTGCGAAGAATCCTGTCCGGTCGATTCCATCGTAGAGACGCGTGTGCTGGAATATCATGGAGAGAAACGGGGGGATTTGATATATACCAAATCCATGCTACTGGCCATCGGCGACCAATACGAAGCCCAGATCGCCGCTGACCGTGCCGAGGATGCGAAATATCGATGATGGCCAATTTTCAGGATTACGTGTTCTACGCATTCGCTGCCATTCTGCTGGGGGCCGGACTGCGCGTCATCACCGCGCGCAATCCGGTGCACGCAGCGCTTTATCTGGTGCTGGCCTTTTTCACTGCGGCCGGCATCTGGCTGCTGCTGGAGGCGGAGTTTCTCGCCATCGCGCTGGTGCTGGTGTATGTGGGGGCGGTGATGGTGCTGTTTTTGTTCGTGGTGATGATGCTAGACATCAACCTTGACAAGCTGCGCGAAGGCTTCTGGGAGGCCTTGCCGGTCGCGCTGCCGGTGGCTGTGCTGATGGCATTGGAGATGGCGCTGGTGCTGGGCAGCCGACACTTCGGACCGGAACGCGTGGCGACTCCCAAGCCGCATCCCGCCGACTACAGCAACACGGCGGAACTGGGGCGTCAGCTGTATACCGACTACGTCTATCCGTTCGAGCTGGCCGCCGTGATTCTGCTGGTCGCCATCGTCGCGGCCATTGCACTCACCTTGCGGCGCCGCAAGGACACCAAGTACATCGATCCGGCGCAGCAGGTGAAGGTCAAGCGCAGCGACCGCCTGAAGATCGTCCACATGCCCGCCGAGAAGCCGACTCCGCCTACGGCGGAAGGAGACCGTACATGAGCGTCGGACTGTCGCATTACCTGATTCTGGGCGCACTGTTGTTCGCCATCAGCGTGGTGGGCATATTCCTCAACCGCAAGAACGTCATCATCTTGTTGATGGCGATCGAGCTGATGCTGCTAGCGGTGAACATGAATTTCGTCGCGTTCTCGCATTATCTCAACGATATTGCCGGCCAGATTTTCGTGTTTTTCATCCTCACCGTGGCCGCCGCGGAATCCGCCATCGGATTGGCGATCCTGGTGGTGCTGTTTCGCAATCTGAAAACCATCAACGTGGATGATCTGGATCAGCTGAAAGGTTGAGGCGCGCATGACGGATATGCTGACAATCTACGTCCTGATTCCCCTGCTGCCACTGGTGGCCGCCGTGGTGATCGGCCTGTTCGGACGCAAGCTGCCGCGTGCCGCCGCGCATTGGATGACCATTGCCGGAGTCGCCGTCTCCTTTTTGCTGTCATGTTTCGTCCTGAAGGATGTACTGGCTGGGCACACGTTCAATGGCGCTGTCTATACCTGGATGACCAGTGGCGGTACGGTATTCGAGATCGGTTTCCTGATCGATGCGCTGTCCGCCTTGATGATGGTGGTGGTGACTTTCGTGTCGCTCATGGTGCACATCTACACCATCGGCTATATGCACGACGACCCCGGTTACAGCCGCTTCTTCAGCTACATTTCGCTGTTCACCTTCTCCATGCTGATGCTGGTGATGAGCAACAATTTCATGCAGCTGTTCTTCGGCTGGGAGGCGGTCGGTTTGGTGTCCTATCTTCTGATCGGCTTCTGGTTCAAGCGACCGACGGCGATTTATGCCAATCTCAAGGCATTCCTGGTCAATCGCGTGGGTGATTTCGGATTTTTGTTGGGCATCGGCATGGTGCTCTACACCATGGGCAGTCTGGATTATCAGGCCGTGTTCTCCATCGCGCCACAATTCGCCGATGCTACCGTGGAGCTGATTCCTGGCCATCCCTGGCAGCTGATGACGGTGATCTGCCTGCTGCTGTTCGTCGGCGCCATGGGCAAGTCGGCGCAGGTGCCCCTGCATGTCTGGCTGCCGGACTCGATGGAAGGCCCGACGCCGATTTCCGCGCTGATCCACGCCGCCACCATGGTGACGGCCGGCATCTTCATGGTGGCGCGCATGTCGCCGCTTTATGAGCTGTCCACCACCGCGCTGTCGGTGGTGATGGTGATTGGCGCGGTCACTGCGCTGTTCATGGGTTTCCTCGGCATCGTCCAGAACGACATCAAGCGCGTGGTGGCCTATTCCACGCTGTCGCAGCTGGGCTACATGACGGTGGCGCTGGGCGCCTCCGCCTACTCGGTGGCGATCTTCCACCTGATGACCCACGCCTTCTTCAAGGCGCTGCTGTTCCTTGCCGCCGGCTCGGTCATCATCGGCATGCATCACGACCAGGACATTCGCAACATGGGGGAGCTGAAGAAATACATGCCGGTCACCTGGATCACGGCGCTGATCGGGTCGCTCGCCCTGATTGGCACGCCCTTCCTGTCTGGTTTCTATTCCAAGGATTCCATCATCGAAGCCGTCGCACTGTCGAACATTCCGGGCAGCGGTTTCGCCCATTTGGCGGTACTGGCTGGCGTGTTCGTCACCGCGTTCTATTCTTTCCGCATGTATTTCCTGGTGTTCCATGGCAAGGCGCGCTGGAGGGAAGCCAGGCATGAACATGGTCAGGCGGCGCAAGACGCGCATCATCACGGCCTCGGCCCACACGATGAGCCGCACGAATCGCCCTGGGTGGTCACTTTCCCGCTGGTAATGCTGGCGATTCCGTCCGTGGTGATCGGCTATCTGACCATCCAGCCCATGCTGTTCGGCGATTTCTTCAAAGGAGCGATCGTGGTGAATGCCGAGGCGCATCCGGCCATGCACGAACTGGCGCACCACTTTCATACGGTGTTCCACAGCCCGGCCGGCATGGCCCTGCATGCGGTTGCCAGCCTGCCGTTCTGGCTGGCGGCCTGTGGTGTCGGCCTGGCCTGGTTCTTCTACCTCAAACGCCCGAACATCCCTGAAACGCTCAAGCAGCGCTTCGCCGTGATTTATGCCATCCTGGAAAACAAGTATGGCTTCGATACTTTCAACGAAAGATTCTTCGCCGCTGGCGTGCGCTGGGTGGGCGACAGGCTGTGGCGCCATGGAGACGTGCAGATCATCGACGGCACCCTGGTGAATGGTACCGCCCGCCTGATCGGCTGCTTCGCGGCGGTCATCCGCCATCTGCAGTCCGGCCGGATCTACCACTATGCGTTTGCCATGATCATCGGTGTGTTCGTCTTGTTGACCTGGTTCATGAAAGTATAAGGTTCAATGGAATATCCCATCCTCAGCGCCTCCATCTGGGTGCCCATCATCGCGGGCCTCCTGGTGCTTGCCACCGGCAGCGACCGCAACGCTACTCTGGCCCGCTGGCTGGCCTTGGCCGGGAGCGTGGCGGGGTTTCTGGTGACGTTGCCGTTGTGGACGCGTTTCGACCGCACCAATGGCGGCTTCCAGTTCCAGGAAGGCCATTCCTGGATCCCGGCTTTCAACATCCACTACCACCTGGGGGTGGACGGCATCGCGGTGCCGCTCATTTTGCTCACCAGTTTTACCACCCTGATCGTCGTGCTGGCCGGCTGGGAAGTGATCCAGAAACGCGTGGCGCAGTACATGGCGGCCTTCCTCATCATGTCTGGCCTCATGATCGGCGTGTTCTCCGCGCTCGACGGCATCTTGTTCTATGTGTTCTGGGAGGCCATGCTGATCCCGATGTTCCTGGTCATCGGCATCTGGGGCGGGCCCAATCGCATCTATGCCACCCTCAAGTTCTTCCTCTATACGTTGCTGGGCTCCCTGCTCATGCTGGTGGCGTTCATCTATCTGTATCACAACACCAACAGCTTCGAGATCGTCGACTACTACGCCTTGCGCATGCCGTTGCATGTGCAGATCCTGATTTTCTTCGCCTTCTTCATGGCGTTTGCGGTCAAGATCCCGATGTGGCCGGTGCATACCTGGCTGCCGGATGCCCACGTCGAGGCGCCGACCGGCGGCTCGGTGGTGCTGGCTGCCATCATGCTGAAGCTGGGAGCCTACGGTTTTCTGCGTTTTGCCATGCCCATTGCGCCGGATGCGGCGCGTTATCTGGCCGATTTCATGATCACCCTGTCGCTGATCGCCATCGTCTACATCGCGCTGGTCGCGCTGGTGCAAAAGGACATGAAGAAACTCATCGCCTATTCGTCTATCTCGCACATGGGCTTCGTCACGCTGGGATTCTTCATTTTCAACCCGCTCGGCATGGAAGGCGGCATCGTGCAGATGATCTCCCATGGCTTCGTTTCCGGCGCCCTGTTTCTGTGCGTGGGCGTGCTGTACGATCGGCTGCATTCACGCCAGATCGCCGATTACGGCGGCGTGGTCAACACCATGCCGACCTTTACCGCACTGGCTGTGCTGTTCGCCATGGCTAACGCGGGCCTGCCCGGCACTTCTGGTTTCGTGGGCGAGTTCCTGGTGATCCTGGGCGCACTTCAGGCCAATTTCTGGATCGCCTTCGTTGCCGCGACCACCCTGATCTTTGGTGCCGCTTACACGCTATGGATGGTCAAGCGCGTGTATTTCGGCGAGGTTGGCAATCGCCATGTCGCCGCACTGCAGGACCTCAACGGACGTGAACTGCTGGTGCTGGGGTTGCTGGCCGTCGCCACCTTGGCGCTGGGTGTATGGCCGCAGCCGCTCACCGACATGACGCACGCCACGGTGGACCAGCTGCTCACCCACCTGGCACAGAGCAAGCTTCCGGCGGGAATTTGACATGCACCCTATCGTAAACGACATCTATACCGCATTGCCCGAGATTTTCGTGCTCGGCATGGCGATGGCCATCCTGTTGATCGATTTGTTCCTGACCGAGCGCACCCGTTTCCTCACCTATGCGCTGAGCCAGTTCACCCTGCTGGGCGCAGCCATGATCACGGTGGCCACCCATACGCCGGGGGTGGGCTATGCATTCAGCGGCATGTTCGTGGACGACCCGCTGGCCGACGTGCTGAAACTGATGAGCTATCTCGCCACCTCGGTGGTGCTGGTCTATTCGCGCAGCTACCTCGCCGAGCGCGGCATGTTCCGCGGCGAATTTTTCGTACTGACGCTGTTCGCCCTGCTGGGCATGATGGTGATGATCTCCGGACGCAACCTGCTGACGCTCTACATGGGATTGGAGCTGCTGTCGCTGTGCCTGTATTCGCTGGTGGCGCTGGATCGGGACAATCCGCGCGCCACCGAGGCGGCGATGAAATACTTCGTGCTGGGTGCGCTGGCTTCCGGCATGCTGTTGTATGGCATGTCCATGTTGTATGGCATCACCGGCAACCTGGACATCAACCAGATCGGTAGCGCGCTGGTGAAGGGAGCGCCAGACCGTGCCGTACTCATTCTCGGACTGGTGTTCGTGGTGGCGGGGCTGGCGTTCAAGCTGGGAGCCGTGCCGTTTCAGATGTGGGTGCCCGACGTCTACCACGGCGCACCGACCGCGATGACGCTGCTGGTAGGGTCCGCCCCCAAGTTCGCCGCCTTCGCACTGGTGATGCGGCTTCTGGTGCAGGCCTTGCAGGGCGTGGTCCACGACTGGCAGGGGATGCTCATCCTGATGGCGGTATTGTCGATTGCACTCGGCAATATCATCGCCATCGCCCAGACCAATCTGAAGCGAATGCTGGCTTATTCCACCATCTCGCACATTGGTTTCCTGCTGTTTGGCATCATGAGCGGTACGCTCAACGGTTTCATTGCCTCCATGTTCTACGTTTCGGTCTACGTGCTGATGACCCTGGGCGGCTTTGGCATGATCCTGTTGCTGTCGCGGCGCGGCTTCGAGGCGGAAAATCTGGATGACTTCAAGGGGCTGGCTGCGCGCCACCCTTGGTATGCGTTCCTGATGCTGTTGCTGATGTTTTCCATGGCGGGGGTGCCACCCACCATCGGTTTTTACGCGAAGTTCGCTGTGCTTCAGGCGGCCTTGCAGGTCGGGCTGGTCAAGTTGGTGGTATTCGCGGTGCTGATGGCGGTCGTCGGGGCCTTCTACTACCTGCGCGTGGTCAAGCTGATGTATTTCGACGAGCCACAGCACGATGCCCCGGTCCGGGCACAGCCTGACATGACCATGGTACTGACCGTCAATGGTCTTGCCGTGCTGTTGCTGGGACTGATGCCGCAACGGCTGATGGAACTGTGCGCGTACGCAATTTTGCATAGTATCCAATAGTGCATACTGTAATCGTGCTGCTGCTCCTGCTGGCCTTGGTGGCGGCCAATCTGCCCTGGTTCAGCGAGCGGCTGCTGTTCGTCGTTCCACTCAAGGCCGGCAAGCACCTCGGCTGGTGTTTGCTGGAATTGGCTGTTCTGTATTGCGTCATCGGCGTCGTGGCCCGGGGGGTGGAGGCCGAAACGATGGGACAGGTCGCCCGCCAGCACTGGGAGTTTTACGTCATCACCGCCTGTCTGTTTCTCATGTTGGCTCTGCCAGGGTTCGTCTACCGCTACCTGTGGCGCAAATGAGCGCCGATCTCACCGAAACGGAAATCGCCGCAGAAACCGTCTTCCAGGGCAGGTTGCTGCAGGTGCGGCGCGATCGGGTTCAGCTGCCCGATGGCAGTGTCACGAGCCGTGAATACATCGTGCATCCCGGGGCGGTACTGGTGGTGCCGGTACTGGATGACGGGCGCCTGGTGTTCGAACGCCAGTTCCGCTATCCACTGCGCAGGGTTTTCATCGAACTGCCGGCCGGCAAGATCGACCCGCACGAGGCCATACTCCTCACCGGGCAACGCGAGCTGCTGGAGGAAACCGGTTATACCGCCCGCGAGTGGCGCTATCTCTGCGCGTTGCATCCCTGTATCGGCTATTCCGACGAAATCATCCATGTCTTTCTGGCCAAGGGGCTGGTGGCCGGTGCCCCCGACCGTGACCAGGACGAATCGCTGGAGGTGTTCACCCTGTCGCTGGAGGAAGCGATGCAGGCCATGCGGCGCGGGGAAATCACCGACGGCAAGACCATGGTCGCCCTGTTCTGGGCCGAAAAACACCTCGCCGGACACTGGTGAGACTGCTCTGCGATGAGATGCTCAAGGGACTGGCACGCTGGCTGCGTGCCGCGGGCTACGACGTCGGCATGGAACCGGATGGCACGGCGGATCGCCAGCTGATCGCGCGTGCACTGTCGGAAGGGCGGCAGTTGCTGACGCGCGACCGCTCCCTGCTGGAAATCCGCCACGCAAAGCGCGTCGTGGTGCTGCTCGAAAGCGACGGGCTGGAAAACCAGGCCCGCGAAACCACGCACAAGCTGGGGATCGACTGGCTCTTGGCGCCCTTCACACGCTGTTCCCGCTGCAATACGCTGCTGGCCGAGGCGGCCCGGCCAGCGGATTTCCCGCCGGATGTCGAACGGGCCTTCCGCTGCCCGCGCTGCGACAAATACTATTGGCATGGCGGCCATGTCAGGCGCATGCGCAGAAGACTGGAGCACTGGCGGACGGCGTTTGCCGAATGAGGCAGGTTACTGCCGGAGGGTGTCGATGCCGGCCATGGTTTTCTCGAAGCAGGCTTCGAAGGCGGAGAAGGTGTCAGGATCGCAGCGGCCGGCCTTGAGTTCCGCTTCCAGCTGCTGGGCGGCGGCGTGCAGCGCCACGGCTCCCAGGTTGCCCGAGGCCCCCTTGAGGCGGTGCGCCAGATCACGCGCCGCGGCGTAGTCGCCATTCCCCGCCCTGGCCCGGATGTCGGCCGGCAGATTTTTCATGTCCTCCCGGAAGCCCAGCAGCAGTTCGACCAGCAGTGTCCGGTCGCCGCCCGTCAGAACAAGGGCATTGCGAAGATCGAAGCCATCCAGCGCCTCCAGCGGGCCGTGGGCCGGCTGCGGGGCAGGCGCTGCCGGTTCCGTCACGGTGGGACGGGAAGGCCGGGGGCGGATCCAGCGTGTGAGGGCGGCAACCAGTGTCTCCGGGTTGACCGGCTTGGCGACGAAGTCGTTCATGCCGCATTCCAGGCAGCGTTGCCGCTCTTCCTCCAGCACGTCCGCCGTCAGCGCGATGATGGGCAAATCCGCGTATTCGGGGTGGGCGCGGATCTGCCGGGTGGTTTCGATCCCGTCCGCCCTCGGCATGTGGACGTCCATCAGGATCGCGTCGAACTGCGCGTGCTGGAGCAGATAAAGCACCTCCTCGCCGTCGTTGGCGATGGTGACA
>JANZZG010000059.1 GCA_026419515.1 Methylophilaceae bacterium | reverse complement strand
AGGCCGTAGCTCTGGCTGGCGGGCCCCTCTTCCACGCTGTGCAGGAATACGATGCCATCGCCATGTTCGACGGCGTCCAGATGCACGTTGGCCACCTGCTTGTAGTCCTCCGCCAGCCGCGTCAGTTCGAAATAGTGGGTGGCGAACAAGGTATGGCAGCGGTTGCGCTCCAATAGGTGCCTGGCGCAGGCCCAGGCCAGCGCAAGACCGTCGAAGGTGGAGGTGCCGCGCCCGATTTCGTCCAGCAGCACCAGGCTGTGTTCGGTGGCGTTGTGCAGGATATTGGCCGTTTCGGTCATTTCCACCATGAAAGTGGACCGTCCGCCGGCAAGGTCGTCGGAAGCACCGATACGGGTGAAAATGCGGTCCACCGGACCGATCTTCGCCGAGGCCGCCGGCACGAAGCAGCCGCAGTGCGCCAGCAACACGATCAGCGCCGTCTGGCGCATGTAGGTGGATTTGCCACCCATGTTGGGGCCGGTGATGAGCAACATTTTCCGGAACGGGCTGAGCAGGGTATCGTTGGCGATGAAGGGCTGCGCCAGCTGTTCCACCACCGGATGCCGTCCCCCACGAATCTCGAGTGCCGCCTCCGTAGTGAACTCAGGCTTGACATAACCCAGTGCCTGAGCCCGCTCGGCAAAGCAAGCCAGCACATCCAGCTCCGCCACGGCCGCGGCGTTTTTTTGCAGATGGGCGATGTAGGGTGCCAGCGCGTCCAGCACTGCCTCGTACAGCGCTTTTTCGCGTGCCAGCGCACGCTCGTTGGCGGAGAGCACCTGATCCTCGAACGCCTTGAGTTCCGGGGTGATGTAACGCTCGACGTTCTTCAGCGTCTGGCGGCGGCGATAGTCGGGGGGGACGTGGTCGGCCTGGGTACGGGAAAGCTCGATGTAGAAGCCATGTACGCTGTTGTATTCGACCTTGAGATTGGGGATGCCGGTGCGCGTGCGCTCCTGCGCTTCATACCGCAATAGAAAGTCGCCACAGTTGGCCTGCAGGGCGCGCAGCGCATCCAGCTCGGCATCGTAGCCGTCGGCAATGACCCCGCCTTCGCGCAGCACCGCCGCCGGCTCTGCCCGGATGGCACGTTCCAGCAGATCCACCACTTCGGCCGGGGCGACCAGCTGGTCGGCCAGGGCGGCCAGGCGTTCCTGCGCGCCTTCCAGCCGCTGTGTCAGTGCTGGCAGCAGTTTCAGGCTTTCGCGTAACGTCGACAGATCGCGTGGCTTGGCCGTACGCAGTGCCACCCGGGCCGTGATGCGCTCGATGTCGCCGACTTGACGTAGTACCGTGCGCAGCGCTTCATATCGCCTGGTCTCGATCAGTGCTTCGACCGCAGCATGCCGCCTCGAAACCAGAACGACATCACGTAACGGGTGATGCAGCCAATGACGCAGCAGACGTGCTCCCATTGCGCTGCAGGTGGTATCGAGCAAAGCGTACAGGGTAGGAGACGGCTCGCCGCGTAAAGTCTGGTCGATTTCCAGGTTGCGCCGGGTAGCGGCATCGAGCTGGATGAAATCACTGCTGTGTTCCACGGCCAGCCCCAAAATGTGCGGCAAGGCACTGCGCTGGGTATCGCGCACGTATTCCAGCAGCACGCCGGCAGCTGCAATGGCAGCCGTCATACCCTCTACGCCAAAGCCCGCCAGGTTGTGCGTACCGAACTGACGGGACAATGCCAGCGTGGCTCGCTCGCCGTCGAACTGCCAGGGCGCCAAACGCTTTTGGGCACACTTGATCAGCTCCAATGCTGGATGCTGGAAATCTTCGGGCAACAGCAACTCGGCTGGCGCGATCCGTTCCAGTTCCTGCGCCAGGCCATGTGTCCCGGTTTCGCACAGCACGAAACGCCCGGAGGCCAGGTTGATGCGCGCCAACCCGATGATGGCCTCATGCTGGCACAGTGCCAGTAGCACGCTGTCACGACGCTCATCCATCAATGCACTGTCCGTCAGCGTACCCGGCGTGATGATGCGGGTCACCCTGCGCTCTACGGGTCCCTTGGAAGTGGACGGATCGCCGATTTGCTCACAAATGGCCACCGTCTCACCTAGCTTCACCAATCTCGCCAGATACTGCTCGACGGCATGGACGGGCACGCCTGCCATGCGGATGGGTTCACCGTTGCTGACACCCCGTTGCGTCAGGGTGATGTCGAGCAGGCGCGCCGCTTTTTCCGCGTCGTCGTAAAACAGCTCGTAAAAATCTCCCATGCGGTAGAACAGCAGCATGTCGGGATACTCCGCCTTGATGCTTAAGTATTGGCGCATCATGGGTGTGTGCTGCTGCAGATCGAGGGGGGTACTCATGCGAGGGTGGAAACGATCTTGTCGTAATAGGTGATTGCTTGCTGCAAGTAGCCGCCACGCGTCTCGCCCAGTTGCATGGCCAGCAAGTGCAGTTTTTTCAGGGCAAGCGTACGCTGTTCACCTTCTTCCAGCGACTGCACCAGCCGCTGCAGCGCCCCGATTTCTTTCAGGGTCTGCACTTCGGGCGGTACGAAGCCGGCGTTCTTGAGGATGCGGTATGCCATGCGCACATCCTCCGGCACCAGCCGGTCGTCATCCAGTTGTAGCGGCTGACCCGCACCCGGCAAATGATCCAATTCACCACGTTCGAGCGCCTCGCTGATCCGTTGCTCGGCGATGAGGTCGAAGGCCAGCATCAGCAGGGTGTCTTGAGGTCCGGCGTGAGGTGCGGCGCCAGTACCTGCAGCAATTGGACGAAAATTTTGGGGTTTCCGGCCACGATGTTGCCGGTTTCGAGCCAGCGCTCGTTCCCTTCCAGATCGCCCACCAGCCCGCCCGCCTCCTTGACGATCAGTGCGCCGGCAGCGATATCCCAAGGCGAGAGATCGAGTTCCCAGAAGCCATCGTCCCAGCCACAGGCGACATAAGCCAGATCGAGCGCAGCAGAACCGGGGCGGCGCAAGCCGGAGGTGCGTTGCATCATGTCGCGAAACATGGCGAGGTAGGGGTCGAGATGGGACCAGTGGCGAAACGGAAAGCCAGTGCCGATCAGTGCTTCCTGCAGCTTGGCGCGCTTGCTGACCCGAATACGGCGATCGTTGAGGAAAGCACCACGCCCCTTGGTGGCCGTGAACAAATCATTGCGGTTGGGGTCGTAGATCACCGCCTGCTCCAGCACGCCGCGATGCTGTAGGGCAATGGAGATGCAATAATGCGGGAACCCATGCAGGAAGTTGGTCGTACCGTCCAGCGGATCGATGATCCACAAGTACTCGGTATTCTTGCCCTGTTCGCCGAATTCCTCGCCCAGAATGGCATGGCTGGGATAAGCCTCCAGCAAGGTTTCGACGATGGCTTGCTCGGCGGCGTGATCGACCTCGCTGACATAATCGTTTTGCTTCTTGCTGTGGACGGTGAGTATGTCCACATTCTGCGAGGCGCGCACAATGAGGGCACCCGCGCGGCGGGCGGCCTTGACCGCCGTGTTGAGCATGGGATGCATATCTGGAAAAAGAACTGGGATAATCGAAGCATTTATTCTACCGTCTGAAAGGTCATGAATAAACTGGACAATATCCGCATCGTGCTGTGCCAGACCAGCCACCCCGGCAACATCGGCGCGACAGCGCGCGCCATGAAAACCATGGGACTGTCGCATCTCATGCTGGTCCGCCCGCGCAGCTTTCCACATACCGAAGCCGACGCCCTGGCCTCCGGCGCCACCGACGTGCTGCAACGGGCCAGCGTGTGCGAAACACTGGAACGGGCGCTCACGGGCTGTGCGCTGACGATTGGATTCACCGCACGCAGCCGTGAGTTGTCCCCTCCGGCCATCACGGTGCATGAGGCGGCAGTGGAAGCCATCCAGATAGCCGCTCATCAAGAAGTGGCCCTGGTATTCGGGAATGAGACATCCGGCCTGTCCAACCATGAGCTGATCCGCTGTCAACGCTTGGCCTATATTCCGGCCAATCCGGAATATGCCTCACTCAACTTGGCCGCCGCGGTGCAAGTGGCGGCCTACGAACTCCGTTTAGCAGCCGAGTCACAACCGGCCACCTTAGACAACGCACCCACTTTGGCCACACATGAAGCGATGGAAGGGTTTTATGCTCATCTCGAGCGCACCTTGGTAGAAATCGGCTTTTTGGACCCCGCGATGCCCAAACGCCTGATGCCACGCTTACGCCGGTTATTCAGCCGCGCTGGTCTAGAAAAAGAGGAGATCGACATTCTACGCGGCATCCTCAACTGTATTTCGCGCCAATCCTAGTCGGTTGCGGAGCATCTCTAAATCCAAACCGGCGACCGTTGCGCGGTCAACACCCCGATCATTCCGTTCACCATGAGCATGCAGCCGAGCTTGGCCGAGCGAGCCCAAGCCCTTTGTGGCACAATACCGACTATCTTCGGTCTCAACGGGTTCCGGCTCTGGCATGTTCGATAAATTACGAGAAGACATTGCGGTCGTATTCGAGCGCGATCCAGCCGCACGCAACATGTGGGAGGTCTTGACTACCTACCCGGGCGTGCATGCCTTACTCATCCATCGTCTATCACACTGGCTATGGGGCATCGGTCTGCGCTGGCTGGCACGTTTCATCTCATATCTGAACCGCTGGCTGACCGGGATTGAAATTCATCCCGCGGCGGTCATCGGGCGGCGTGTGTTCATCGATCATGGCATGGGGGTCGTCATCGGTGAAACCGCCGTCATTCAAGACGACTGCACCTTGTACCATGGCGTCACCCTAGGGGGCACTTCCTGGAACAAAGGCAAGCGCCATCCCACACTGGAAGCCGGCGTGATCATCGGGGCTGGAGCCAAAATCTTGGGGCCCATCACCATAGGCGCTGGCGCCAAAATTGGCTCCAATGCCGTGGTCGTCAAAGATGTTCCCCGGGGTGCCACGGCTGTCGGCATTCCTGCCCGTATTCTCGACCAAGAAAAAACTCGACAGCGCGATGAGGCTGCCCAAAAAATGGGGTTTTCCGCTTACGCCGTCAGCAACGATGGGAGCGATCCCGTAGCCCAGGCGATCCATGCTCTGCTCGACCATGCCGCACAAGTGGATCAACGTCTTCAAGAGTTGGCGGAACAAGTCGCCAAACTCGGCGGTGACGTGGAAGTGAGCAAAAAAGTGGGGGACGCGTTCGATGTGAACCATCTGAACAAAATAGTTGACTAAAACGTTAAAGTATTAAATAATGTTCATCGTTATCTAATCATGGTATGGAAGCAAAACTGCGATGAGACTAACGACCAAAGGACGCTTCGCCGTCACCGCGATGCTGGATCTCGCCCTCAATGAAATGGGGCGCCCGGTTACTCTGAGCGCCATCAGCGAGCGTCAGGGTATTTCTTTATCCTATCTAGAACAGCTCTTCAGCCGGTTGCGCAACAAAGGGCTGGTCAAAAGCGTGCGTGGACCTGGCGGCGGGTATCGGCTCGGGAAAGAACCCAAAGCCATTTCGGTTTCCGACATCATACGCGCGGTCGATGAGCAGATCGACGCCACTCAATGTGGTGGCAACGAAAACTGCCAAGATGACCACCGTTGCATGACGCACGATCTGTGGACCGCGCTCAATTACAAAATTCTGGAGTATTTGGAGAGCGTGAGTCTGGCCCAGCTGGTTGCCTCCCAGAAAGGGGGCAAGAAAATCGCGCTCTCCGGCTCCAAGCGTATGAGGAGTATCGCTTAAGTTGGCCCCAACCTATTTCGATCACAATGCCACCACCCCCATCAGTCCGCGAGTGCGCGAAGCAATGTGGTCTTGGCTGGGGGTCCCGGCGAACGCGTCGAGTCGCCATCAATTTGGCCGCGCCGCTTCACGGGCCTTGGAACAGGCGCGCGAGCAAGTAGCAGCCGCAGTCGGAGCGCATCCCACCCAGGTAATCTTTACCAGTGGAGGCACGGAAGCGGACAATCTGGCGATTCAAGGCGTTTGTGGTGGTATGGAACCATCACGGCTCGTCGTCAGTGCCATCGAGCACCCGGCCGTGATGAGACCAGCACAGGCCTTGCAGCGACAAGGATGGCAGCTAGCCAGTGTGGAGGTCGAAAGTAATGGGCAAGTGAGTCGTACACGGCTGAAAGAGACGTTACGCAAACCTACGGCGCTCGTGTCGGTCATGCTGGCGAACAATGAAACCGGCGTATTGCAGCCGATCCCGGAACTGGCAGAAACCGCGCGATCGCATGGGGCCCTGTTCCATACCGATGCGGTACAAGCCCTGGGCAGGATCAAAGTGGATTTTGCCGCGCTGGGCGTGCATGCCATGAGCATTTCCGCCCACAAAATCGGTGGCCCGCAAGGGTGTGGCGCATTGATCGTTGACAAACGCCTGGATTTGCGGCCTTTGCTGTATGGAGGCGGGCAAGAAAAGGGGCGGCGCAGCGGGACCGAAAACATCGCAGCCATCGTGGGGTTCGGGGTGGCCTGCGAATCACTGAAGACTGCGCCACTCATGACGGAAGCCTTACGTGATGTATTGGAAGCAGGATTAAGGCAGCGTAATGCCGTGATTTTCGGCGCACGGGCTCCCCGCTTACCCAACACCAGCTTTTTCGCCTTCCCTGGCATCGACGGCGAAACGCTGGTCATGGCGCTGGATCGTGCTGGATATGCTGTCGCCAGCGGATCGGCATGTTCCAGTGACAGCAGTGATCCCAGCCATGTACTCCTGGCGATGGGGGTATCCCCCGAATTGGCCCAGGGCGCGGTGCGCGTAAGCCTAGGGCCCGAGAACACTTTGCAGGAAGTCGAAGGATTTTTGCAAGCGCTAGACAGCGTATTGTCCAACTTGAGGCAAATGGCCGCGATTGCGGCATGAGGAAACGATGAGCATCAAAACTCCCATTTATTTGGACTACGCGGCGACCACGCCAGTCGATCCGCGGGTGGCAGAAAAAATGATTCCCTACCTGACCGAGCATTTTGGCAATCCGGCCAGTCGTAGCCACGTGTTCGGCTGGGTGGCCGAAAAAGCGGTGGAAACGGCACGCGAACAGGTTGCCGCACTGGTCAACTGTGATCCTAAGGAAATCATTTGGACTTCTGGCGCGACTGAATCGGACAATCTCGCCATCAAGGGTGCGGCGCACTTCTACGCGGCCACCCGTGGCAGGCACATCCTCACCATTTCTACCGAACACAAAGCGGTGCTGGACACCGTGCGCGAATTGGAGCGCCAAGGCTTCGAAGCCACTTATCTCGACCCCGAGCCGGACGGGTTGGTGGACATCGAGAAATTCAAGGCAGCGCTGCGCCCTGACACGGTGCTGGCCTCGGTGATGCTGGTCAATAACGAAATCGGCGTAATCCAAGATATCGCGACCTTGGGCGCGATTTGCCGCGAGAAGGGCGTGGTCTTCCACGTCGATGCCGCGCAAGCGACTGGCAAGGTCGAAATCGATCTGCAACGACTCCCGGTCGACTTGATGAGCTTTTCGGCGCACAAAACCTATGGTCCCAAGGGCATTGGGGCGCTTTATGTGCGTAGAAAGCCACGTGTGCGTCTCGAAGCTCAGATGCATGGTGGAGGACACGAGCGTGGCATGCGCTCTGGCACTTTGCCTACGCACCAGATCGTCGGCATGGGGGAAGCCTTCCGCATCGCCCGCGAAGAAATGGCCGCAGAAAATGTACGCATCCTGAAATTGCGCAACAAGCTGCTCGCCGGTTTACAAACCATCGAAGAAGTGTACGTCAATGGTAGCCTGGAACATCGCGTACCTCACAACCTGAACATGAGTTTCAATTTCGTCGAGGGAGAGTCCCTCATCATGGCGATCAAAGACGTAGCCGTGTCCAGTGGTTCGGCTTGCACTTCGGCGAGTCTGGAACCATCTTACGTCCTGCGTGCTCTGGGCCGGAGTGATGAACTGGCACACAGTTCGATTCGTTTTTCCCTGGGTCGATTCACCACCGAGGAGGAGATCGACTACACGATAGCCTTGGTACGCGCCAAGATCGGCAAGTTACGCGAGCTCTCGCCGCTATGGGAGATGTACCAGGAAGGGGTTGATCTGAACAAGGTCGAGTGGGCAATCCACTAGATGAAAGGAGTATCTTATGGCTTACAGTGCAAAAGTATTGGACCACTACGAGAATCCCCGTAACGTGGGCTCTTTCAGCAAGGACGAAAAAAACGTCGGCACCGGCATGGTTGGCGCGCCTGCCTGTGGCGACGTCATGAAACTGCAAATCAAGGTGAACGATGAAGGCATCATCGAAGATGCGCGGTTCAAGACCTATGGTTGCGGTTCGGCCATCGCCTCTTCCTCGCTGGTAACCGAGTGGTTAAAAGGAAAAACACTGGACGAGGCCATGACCATCAAAAATTCGGATATCGCCGAAGAGTTGGCCTTGCCGCCAGTGAAAATTCATTGCTCGGTGCTGGCAGAAGATGCCATCAAGGCCGCCATCGCCGATTTGCGCCAGAAGCAAGCAAAAAATGTGGAAACCCCTGCCTGCACGGCAACCTGCAAGGAATAGGGCAGCGAATATGGCCATTACGCTCACGGAAGCCGCTGCTGCGCGTGTGCAGAAATTTCTTGCCAACCGGGGCAAGGGGGTCGGTTTGCGCCTCGGCGTCAAGACTTCGGGATGCTCGGGAATGGCTTATATCTTGGAATTCGCCGACGTAGTAGAACCAGACGACATCGTTTTCGAAAGCCACGGGGTCAAAGTAGTGCTCGACCCCAAGAGTTTGCCTTATCTCGATGGCACTGAACTGGACTATGCCAGGGAAGGACTCAATGAGGGGTTCAAGTTCAAGAATCCTAACGTCAAGGGAGAATGTGGCTGCGGCGAAAGCTTCACCGTTTGAGCAGGCTTTATGCTGCAGCAGAACCACTTTGCGCTGTTTGGTCTGAAGCCCGCATTCGAAATCGATACCGCCCGGCTTGATCAAGCCTACCGCAAGCTACAGGCCGAGGTCCACCCGGATCGTTACGCCACGGCCACCGCACAAGAAAAGCTACAGTCCTTGGCGTGGGCGACGCGCATCAATGAGGCTTACCAGACCTTGAAAAACCCGCTGCTACGCGCACGTTATCTACTGCAACTCCATGGTTTCGAAATCCATGAAGGAGCCAACACCGCCATGCCGGCAGAGTTCCTCATGCAGCAGATGGAGTGGCGCGAAGCCATCGAAGATGCCCGACATACTCGGAATCTCAACACCTTGGTCGCTCTGAATCGGGAATTGGAACACGAAATGGAAGCGTTGAAACACGCCCTCGGCACGGCATTGGACGTACGCGGGGATTATGCCAGCGCTGCCGAGATGGTGTGCAAGCTGCGCTTCCTCGAAAAAGTGCGAGACGAAATCGAGCTCGCCCTTGAAGACCTGGAACAATAATCATGGCCTTACTACAAATCTCAGAGCCCGGTCAGAGTGCCGCGCCACATCAGCATAAATTGGCGATTGGCATTGACCTTGGCACCACCCACTCGCTCGTCGCCACCGTCCGCAGTGGTATGAGTGTCGTGCTCAATGACGAAATGGGGCGTGCCTTGTTGCCGTCCGTGGTACGCTTCTGCGCCGATGGTAGCGTGGTAGTCGGGCATGATGCGCAGGCCGCGCAGGCCCTCGATCCGCAAAACACCATCGTTTCGGTCAAGCGTTTCATGGGGCGTGGTCTGAAAGACATCGCGGACATTGCGCATCTCCCCTATCGTTTCGTGGATGCGCCTGGCATGTTGCAGATCAATACCATTACGGGAATCAAAAGCCCAGTGGAGGTCTCCGCGGAAATCCTCAAGGTGCTCAAACGACGCGCGGAAAAATCCTTGGGCGGAGAAATCACAGGAGCCGTGATCACTGTCCCGGCCTATTTCGACGATGCCCAACGCCAAGCCACTAAAGATGCCGCACGGCTAGCAGGATTGAATGTGCTGCGCCTACTCAACGAGCCCACTGCAGCAGCCATCGCCTATGGACTGGACAATGCCGCAGAGGGAATTTATGTCGTATACGACCTGGGGGGGGGCACTTTCGACGTGTCCATCCTGCGTTTGACCCGGGGGGTATTCGAAGTGCTCGCCACCAGTGGCGATTCAGCCTTGGGAGGGGATGATTTCGACCGTCGAATATACTGTTGGATCTTGGAACAAGCCCAACTCCCGCCCTTGTCTGCCGAAGACAACCGCTTGCTGCTGACGAAAGCACGCGAGGCCAAGGAATGGCTGTCAGAACATCACGAAGCACGCATAACCTGCGTGCTTTCGCACGGTCGCGTCATCGATCTGACCCTGACGGCCGCAACTTTCAACGAACTGACCGCCACCCTGGTCGCCAAGACCATGACCCCCGTCAGAAAGGCTTTGCGCGATGCCAGACTCGATGTGACCGACATCAAGGGGGTGGTGATGGTGGGTGGGGCGACACGTATGCCGCAGATCCGGCACGCCGTGGCCGAATTCTTTGGCAGCGAACCTCTCACCAACCTCGACCCAGACAAAGTGGTGGCACTCGGCGCTGCCATCCAGGCCAATATCTTGGTCGGCAACAAAAACGATGACGAGTTGCTCCTGCTCGACGTAGTACCGCTATCCCTCGGCCTGGAAACCATGGGGGGACTGATCGAGAAAATCATTCCGCGCAATTCTCCCATTCCGATTGCCCGTGCCCAGGATTTCACCACCTTCAAGGATGGGCAAACCGCCATGAGCATCCACGTGGTCCAAGGAGAACGCGAGCTGGTTTCCGACTGTCGCTCGCTGGCCCGTTTCGAGTTGCGCGGTATCCCCCCTATGGCCGCAGGGGCAGCGCGTGTACGCGTCACCTTCCAAGTCGATGCCGATGGCCTGCTGTCGGTTTCCGCACGCGAGCTGACCAGCGGTGTCGAAGCGCATGTGACTGTCAAGCCTTCCTATGGTTTGAGTGAGGAGCAGATCGCCGACATGCTACGAGCTTCTTTTGCCCATGCCGATGAAGACAAGCAAGCACGGGCGCTACGCGAAGCACAGGTAGAAGCCAACCGCTTACTGGAAACCGTGGCTGCGGCGCTGAAAGCCGATGGCGATAGTCTGCTCAGCACAGAAGAACGTGCCCGTATCGAAGCTGCCGTCTCGAATTTACGTCAAGCCTTAACCCGCGATGATGCCAACGCCATCCGCCGTGAAATAGCCGCACTCAACCAAGCGACGGAAGCATTCGCAGCCCGCCGCATGGATATGAGCATACGCAAGGCGCTTGCTGGCCATAAGCTGGAAGAAATCGACTCATGACGCAAATCGTCGTACTTCCCCATGTGGAGCTCTGTCCGGAAGGCGCCGTCATCGAGGCCCAACCGGGTACCTCGATTTGTGACAGCCTGCTGGAAAACGGCATCGAGATCGAACACGCCTGTGACAAGCAGTGCGCCTGCACCACCTGCCATGTCATCGTACGCGAAGGCTACGACAGCCTACCTCCTGCCGAGGAAGACGAAGAAGACTTGCTGGACAAAGCGTGGGGGCTGGAACCCAACTCCAGACTGTCTTGCCAGGCCATCGTGCAAAACACCGACCTCGTGATCGAAATCCCGAAGTACTCGATCAACCTGGCCAAGGAAGGCAAACGCTAGTCTTGCTCGCGCTGTCTACTGGAACAGTACCCATGCTTTGGCGAGGCTGTTCCATACCCCGTAGGCCAGTGGGATGCCCACCAGCAACCAGGCCGCCACCACCAGGCCTCGGTGCTCTCCACGCCCGGTGATGACCTCGCCCCCGCCTGCGACGGTGCTCTTACCCGTCGACTCATGCGAGATTTTGCGTTCGGCTTCCAGTTCGGCCTCCGTCATGTACCACTTCTGGGCAACGGGTCGCACCAAATAATTGCAAATGACCCCCCCTACCAGCAACGCGGCGAGAATATACATCGTCGTGTCATAAGCAGCGCTCTTGGGAACCCCTTGCCGAATTTGGTAGTCGTTGATGTAGTTGACCAGCACTGGGCCGAGGATCCCAGCCACCGACCATGCCGTCAATAGTCGACCATGAATCGCCCCCACCATTTGAGTGCCGAAAATGTCGGCTAGATAGGCCGGGATAGTCGCGAACCCCCCTCCATACATGGTCAGAATGACGCAAAACAGAGCGACGAACAACGCCAGGTTGCCGGTATGGCCTGCCGTCGGTGCGGATGCATAAAGCAGGCAGCCTAAGGTGAAGAAAATGAAATAAGTCATCTTACGGCCAATGTAGTCGGACAGTGAAGCCCAAAACACACGCCCGATGATATTGAACAGGCTCAGCAGCCCCGTAAATCCGGCGGCGATCGCAGAGACTTCCACCAGCTGCTCCTGGCTCAATTCGTCATACTTGAGATCAAGACCGATCAGACGGCCCCCGAAAATTTCCTGCAGCATGGGCGAAGCCATACCAATCACGCCGATGCCCGCTGACACATTAAGGCAAAGGATGCCCCACAGCAGCCAAAACTGGGGGGTGCGCCAAGCTTTGTCGACATGGACGTGCCCCGTTGTGATGAGCGCCCTTTTTTGGTCCTCCGCCGGCGGAACCCAGCCAGGCGGAGTCCAGCCCGTGGGTGGGACCCGATAGGACAACGCCCCTATGGTCATGAACACAGCATAAATCGCTGCCAAAGTCAGAAAGGTTTCCCACACGCCCACCGAAGTGGGGCTTGCATAGTAATGCATCAGTTTGTCGGCGAGCGGGGAACCGATCATGGCACCACCACCGAAACCCATGATAGCCATGCCTGTTGCCATACCGCGCCGATCCGGAAACCATTTGATCAAAGTGGATACCGGTGAAATGTAGCCGAGCCCCAATCCAATGCCCCCAATGATGCCGGAACCTAGCCACATCAGCCAAAGCTGGTGCCAATATACACCCGCGGCCGAAATTACCAGTCCCCCGCACCAACACAGCATGGCCACCATGCCCGCCTTGCGAGGCCCGGCGTGTTCCAGCCAACCGCCCCAGATGGCCGTACTGGAACCCAACACCACGAAAAACAAGGTGAACATCCAGCCGAGAATGGGCTTGTTCCAGTCGCAGGTGGTGGTATAGAGCATCTCGATCCAACTCATGTCGGCTGGGCAAGCGATGGAAGTGGTAATACCGACCGCTTTGGTCAATGGCAGCCAAAACACCGAAAATCCATAGGCCATCCCGATGCAAAGATGGATACACAGCGCCGCTGGCGGCACTAGCCAGCGATTGAAGCCGTGGTGGGCGATAATCCTTTCCTTGGAAAAAAATCCAGACATGCGCTTCTCCATTGGTTGTTGTTGTTGCCGTGGCTGCTCTTGCAAATCACCGATTGAAACAATGAACGAAATGGTCTAATAAATTTCGTTTTATGGCAATCACCCAAAAGCTGTCATCAATATGTCACATTGATGTCATAAATTAAATTATGTACACCCCATCAATGTGAGAGCATACGATGCCTGCTAACATTCTAATCGTAGAAGACGAGCCCGCCATCCAGGAACTGCTCAGCCTCAACCTGCGGCAGGTGGGCCACAACCCATTACAGGCCACGAGTGTGGAACAAGCACAAGTCCTGATGCGCGAAACCTTGCCTGATCTCATCATCCTAGACTGGATGTTACCAGGGATGAGCGGTCTCGAGTTTGCGCGCCGGCTCAAGTCGGATGAGCACTACAAGGCCATCCCCATCATCATGCTGACCGCGCGAGGAGAAGAGACTGACAAAGTACGGGGACTCGAGGTGGGTGCCGACGATTACGTCACCAAGCCATTCAGCCCCCGCGAATTATTGGCACGTGTAAAAGCCGTACTGCGTCGACGCGCCCCTCAAATGACAGACGATCCCATCGAAATTGGCGGTTTACGCCTCGACCCGATCACCCATCGCGTCACCGGAAACGGCAAGGAGATAGAACTCGGCCCTACCGAATTCCGTCTGCTCCATTTCCTGATGTCCTATCCGGAACGTGTTCATTCGCGTGCCCATGTGTTGGACAAAGTTTGGGGAGACCGCGTCTATGTAGAGGATCGTACTGTGGACGTACACATCCGCCGTCTGCGTAAAGCACTGGAGACCAGCGGTCACGATACAATGATCCAGACCGTACGCGGAGTTGGCTATCGCTTTTCCGCGCGCTAGCCGATAATAGCCGCCAACGCATCCTGAGGCATTTGACACGTGCAAGATTTCTGGTGGCGTACCACGTGGCCGCTATTGCCGGCCGCTCTCATAAGTTTGATCCTATGGCCCACGGCGGGCGCGCACATTGCTTTGGCCGTGCTTTGTGCGGCCATGCTGCTATTGCTGCTAAAACACTTATTCCAGTTGCGCCAGCTGATGACCTGGCTGAAACGGCCCGACCTCGAAGCCTTCCCATGGGGCAGTGGCATCTGGGAAGACGTATTTGCCAGCCTCTACCAAGAATTGCGCCGGCATGTGCGCAATGAGACGCAGCTGATTTCGGAGCTGGAAAGATTGCGTCAAGCGGCGCGCGCCCTTCCCGACGGTGTGGTGATGCTCAATGAAAACGACCAGATCGAATGGTGTAATCCCATCGCCGAACGCCTGCTCGGTTTGCGCCTGGAACACGACGCCCATCAACCCATCAGCTATCTGTTGCGTCAAACCGAATTCAGCGAGTACCTGAACGCGCGCAATTATGCCACCCCGCTCATGCTCAAATTGTCTCGCAACCCTGACATGACACTGGAGCTACAGCTGGTGCCTTTTGGTGTCAACAGAAAGCTATTGATTTGCCGAGACATCACGCATCTGGAGAAAATCGAGACCATGCGGCGAGACTTCGTAGCCAACGTATCACATGAGCTCCGAACACCGTTGACCGTAATAAGCGGTTTTCTGGAAACCCTCAAAGACATCGAGGGCGCCGTCCCGGAAACGATACGCCATTACTTCGACCTGATGGAAACGCAAGCCAATCGGATGCGTAATTTGGTAAACGACCTACTCACCCTGTCGCGTCTGGAGAGTAGTCCCACACCGGCTCAAGAAAAGGAAATAGATGTCGACACGCTCCTCGAACACCTCCACAAGGAAGCACTCAATTTGAGTGGAGGACGCCATTGCATCATCCTAGATGGCATCGAACCCGGCCTACATCTCATCGGCAGTGAAGAAGAAATTCATAGCGCTTTCAGCAACCTGGTCAACAATGCGATCCGCTACACTCCGGACGGTGGCGAAATCCGCTTGAGTTGGAAGCTACGCGGTCAGGAGGCCGTATTCAGTGTGCAAGACACGGGCATCGGCATCGAACCCCAACACATTCCACGACTTACGGAACGTTTTTACCGGGTAGATCGTGCGCGCTCGAGAGAAACGGGAGGAACTGGCCTTGGTCTTTCCATCGTCAAACACATCCTGACCCGTCATCAAGCGCGTTTGGAAATCAGCAGCGATTATGGCAAAGGCAGCACGTTCAGTGCGGTATTCCCGCGGGACCGTATCGTACGAAGCGACCATTAAAACGGCAAAAACAAAGCGGTGGCAAGATTTTGTACCACACGTGAAATCATGCGCTGAGTTTTTTCGGACAGCGTCAGCGCATAAAGATCGAGCCGAGCGATGATCTTACCGAATTCCCGCTCAAAACTGAGATTGCGCTCGGTTTCGGTCAACTCGTTGGTGAGCAGCAAAGGCTGGCCATGCGCATCTTTCGCATTGGCAAGCTTCCAAGCCACGATCTCGACATTGCGCGCAGCGTTGTAGATATTTTGTGGGTCTAGCGTATCCGTCAGATAAAATTCCGTCTTGCCGCCATGTGCCTTGATCAGCATGGTTTGCAGTCCAACGATCAAAGGCAGCACGCGGTCACCCTGATAATCGGGGTTGAGTGCCATCTGGATCGCCTCGATGCCCTGTGCTTCATTGATGCGCTTGATCTTCCATCCATGATCGCCCTCGAACACCCAATCCACCATTTTCTCTAGAGAGTCCGGGGTACTTTTGCGTAGCTCGCGCGGATTGCGCTTGTAGAGCTTGATCATCAGCAGACGCAGGCTTTGCGTATTTTCACGCATTTCCACGTCCGCCATGCGATCGAGGTCTGATTTCCCCAATTGCGCGACTGAACTGCGATCTTGTTGCGCCGGGACGGGCTTTTCGCCCGGTTTGGGCTGCGCGACGACGCAGGATGAGAGCAGGACGATGCTGCACAACGTGGCAAACAACCGCCCTCCGCTTGCCATGGTCACCCTGCCTGGTCCGGTTGCGGCTTGCGGAAGCCATCCCACAGCAACAGACCGACACCGCCTACGATGGCGGAATCGGCCACGTTGAAAGCGGGCCAGTAATATTCCCGGTAGTGGAAAAAAAGGAAGTCCACGACATAGCCCAGTGTCAGCCGATCATAGAGATTGCCCAGTGCCCCGCCCAGCACCAGGCTCAACGCCAAGCAAAACAGCTTACGCTCGGGATGCTTGTAGAGCAGGCGAATGATGATGATGGAAGCGACGATGGCGAACAGGCTGAAGAATGCGCGTTGCCAGCCTCCCGCCTCGGCCAGCAGGCTGAACGCCGCACCCTGGTTGTGAAATAGCACCAGGTCAAAGAACGGCGTCAAGGGAAGACGCTCGCCGTGGGCGAGCGCTGACTGCACCCAATGTTTGGTGGTGAGATCGAGTACGAATACGACCGCGCTCAATCCCAACCATTTATGCATAACGACGTGGCTCGCCATCGCCGTACAGATTACTCACGCATCGCCCACAAATGTGCGGATGGCCGGGATCGACCCCGACATCGGCGCGGTAGTGCCAGCAACGTTGACACTTTTGATGGGAACTTACCCGCACCACTATTTTCTGACGGGTTTCATCTGGCACGGGATAAACGACTGCGGCCGAGGTGATCATGACGAAACGCAGATCCTCACCCAGGCTGGCCAGTGCCTCATATGTCGAGGACGCTGCATGGAACACCAGCTCCGCCTGTAATGAAGAACCGATCTGGCCGTCTGCCCGCAAGATCTCGATTTCCTTGGCTGCCTGCGCACGCATGGCAACGATGGTCTGCCAGGCCTGCAAGCGCTCATCATCGAGCCCGTGGTCAGGCAAAGTATGCCAAACTTGTTCGAACACGCTAGACTCATCCCCTGGGGCGAGCATCTGCCAAACTTCATCAGCAGTAAAACTCAGCACCGGCGCAATCAGTCGGGTCAACGCCTGGGCGATGTGCCATAACGCATTTTGGGCAGCGCGGCGCGGATGAGAGTGAGCCGCCGTGGTATAAAGCCGATCCTTGAGAATGTCCAGATAAAAACTACTGAGTTCGCCAGAGCAGAAGCCGACGAATTTCCGCAAAGCCAGGTGGAACTCATAACGATCGTAGTCGGCCAGCATACCTTGTTGCAGCTGCCGTAACAAATACAGAGCGTAGCGGTCGATCTCCAACCAGTCCTGTACGGGGAGTGCATTTTTCTGTATATCGAAATCAGCCAGATTGGCAAGCAAGAAGCGCAGCGTGTTCCGGATGCGACGGTAACTTTCCACCACGCGCTTGAGGATTTCATCGGAGATGGTCAACTCGCCGGAATAGTCGGTAGAGGCCACCCATAATCGCAAGATATCTGCGCCGTATTGCTCTACCACTTTTTGCGGCGCGATGACATTCCCCTTGGATTTGCTCATTTTGTGGCCACTCCCATCGACCACGAAGCCATGGGTCAGCAATGCCCGATACGGCGCCCGGCCATCGATGGCGCAGCCGGTCAGCAAGCTGGACTGAAACCAACCGCGGTGCTGGTCGGAGCCCTCCAGATAGAGATCGGCCGGATATGCCAGCTCGGGACGACGCCTGAGCACCGCTGCATGAGTGACGCCTGAATCGAACCAAACATCCAGGGTATCGGTGACTTTCTTGTACTGATCGGCGTGTTCCGGAGCATGCTGGGCGAGGAAGGCTGCACCATCCAGACTAAACCAGGCCTCGATGCCCTGCTGTTCCACCTGCTGACAGATTTTTTCCAGCAGCTCCAGCGTCCGCGGATGCGGCTCACCGGTTACTTTGTGTACGAACAAAGGGAGGGGGACGCCCCAGTTGCGCTGACGCGACACGCACCAGTCGGGACGATTTCTGATCATGGCCTCCAGGCGCGCGCGTCCCCAGGCTGGAAAGAACTGCGTCTGTTCGACCGCAGCGTTGGCGTGGCCGCGCAAGGTCTGGCCGTCCGGCCCGTGCTGTCCCATACCGATGAACCACTGGTGCGTGGCGCGGAAGATCACCGGCGTCTTGTGGCGCCAGCAGTGCGGGTAGCTGTGGCTGATGCGCGTCGATGCGAGCAACACGCCGTTGTTCTGTAACTTTTCGATCACGGCCTGATTGGCATCCCACACACTCATGCCAGCGAACAATGCCACCGAGGCATAAAACTTCCCATCATCGCCGACCGGATTGTCCACCGGCAGGTCGTAACGCACACCGACCACATAGTCTTCCAGACCATGCGCAGGAGCAGTGTGAACGAGCCCGGTGCCGGCATCGATGGTCACATGATCGCCACAGATCACGGGCACCTGGCGGTCATAAAACGGATGCTGCAATTTCAGGTGCTCCAAGGCGGTGCCCACACAGGAACCAAGTACGTAACCATACTCGAGACCATACCGTGCCAACGTCACATCCCGTAATTCATGCGCCAAGATCAGGATTCCACGGCTGGTCTCCACCAGATCGTAACGGAGTTCGGGATGTACGCATACCGCCTGATTGGCAGGCAAGGTCCATGGAGTCGTCGTCCAAATGACGGCAGACGCTGGCTTGTTGAGATGGGCCACACCAAATGCCTTGGCCAGCGCAGCATTGTCCAGTACCCTGAATGCCACGTCGATCGCCGGGGAATCTTTGTCTTCATACTCGACTTCAGCCTCGGCCAGCGCCGAGCCGCAATCCACACACCAATGCACCGGCTTGCTACCCTGGTAGAGGTAACCGTTCTTGTAGATTTCGCCGAGCGCGCGCATGATGTCGGCCTCGGTCTTGTAGTCCATGGTCAGATACGGATTGTCCCAATCGCCCAGAACGCCGAGCCGGATGAAGTCTTTCTTTTGCCGTTCCACCTGCTGTGCAGCGTAGGCGCGACAGAGCTCACGAAACTTGGCTGGCGGGATGTCCTTGCCATGCTGTTTTTCGACTTGCAGCTCGATCGGTAGCCCATGGCAGTCCCAACCCGGCACATAAGGCGCATCGTAACCATCCAGCGTCTTGGCCTTGACGATGATGTCCTTGAGGATCTTGTTGACCGCGTGGCCGATATGGATGTCGCCATTGGCGTAGGGCGGGCCGTCATGCAAGATGAATTTCTTGGCACGTCGGCGGGCGGCGCGGATGCGCTGGTAGAGTTTTTTCTCTTGCCAGGCTTTGACCCAGCCAGGCTCCCGCCTGGGGAGGTCGCCCCGCATGGGGAATGGCGTATCGAGTAAATTGACTTTGCTGTCGTTTTCAGGCTTGGTCATCGAACTTCCGTTGCAAAATATTCACGCGCCACCCGTACATCCAGGTCGATCTGGCGCTTCAAAGCTTCCAGGTTGGGAAATTTTTGCTCTGCGCGGATCTTTTTCAAAAAATGCACCCGTACGTGCTGTCCATAGATGTCACGCTCGAAATCGAACAAATGGACCTCCAAGGTAGGCTTGCCATCCCGCTTTAGCGTCGGCCGTATGCCTAGACTGGCTACACCACATTGCTCCCCTTCTTCGAGTCCGCTCAATTTTACTGCATAGACACCGGTCAACGGCGGTTTGTCGTGGTGCATCTCCACGTTGGCTGTGGGATACCCCAATACTCTGCCTTGTTTGTCACCGTGTACTACATGACCACTGATGCTATAGACTCGCCCCAGCAGCTTTTTCGCCCCCGCCATATCTCCCGTCGCCAATGCTTCACGCACCGCGGTACTGGATACCCGTACTCCATCCACCCGCACATCAGGCAAAATCTCTACTTCTATGCCAGCGTTGCGCAAATCGGCTACGGAGCCACGACGCCTGGCCCCGAACCGGAAATCTTCGCCCACCAGCAAAACTCGTACATCCAAAGCGCCTCGCAACACATTTGCGATGAATGCCGGGGCCTCCATGGTCGCGAAGGTGGTGTCGAAACGACAAACATAAGTACGCTGCACATTCAGTTCGGCAAACAACTCCAGCTTTTCTCGCATCGATGTCAAGCGGGCAGGTGCCTGGTCAGGAGCGAAAAACTCACGCGGGTGTGGCTCGAAAGTCAGCACGCACATGGTCAAATCCCGCGCGGCTGCCACTGCGCCCAAACGTCGCAGGATAGCCTGATGCCCAAGGTGCACGCCGTCGAAGTTGCCGATCGCCAGCGCCGACGGCCCTTCGGGATGGGTAGGAAGATGGCGGAAAATCTGCATCACACGGCGGCCCGCTTCACGAAATCTCGTGGGCGAAACCCGAGCAGCCAGAGGGTGGCGAAATAGATGCCGGCTCCGGCGATCACCAACACCGCCAGACGGAGCAATTTTTCATGCGCGGCATAGAGCAGCCAGTCCTCGTCGGGACCTGCGATCAGCGTCAGGGTCAACGCCATGGTCGCGAGGGCGATAGCCATCTTGACCATGAAGACGAGCCAGCCGGGCTGCGGACGGTAGATGCCGGCCTTGCGCAGATGGTAGTAGAGCAGACTGGCGTTGATACAGGCCCCCAGCCCGATGGCAAGTGCCAGCCCGGCATGGTGGAGATTCCAGACGAAAGCCAGGTTCATCAGCTGGGTAGCGCATAGCGTGAACAGGGCGATCTTGACCGGTGTCTTGATGTCCTGACGGGCGTAAAAGCCCGGGGCCAACACCTTGACCATGATCAGTCCCAGCAAGCCTAAGCTATAAGCCATCAGTGCCTGGCGCGTCATCCATACATCGTGTGCACTGAACGCGCCATAGTGGAACAGGCCGCATACCAGCGGAACGGCAAGCACGGCCAACGCGACCGCCGCCGGCAAGGCCAGCAGGAAGGTGAGGCGCAACCCCCAGTCCATCAGTTTGGAGTATTCGTCATGATCCCGGTCGGCGTAGGATTTGGAGAGGCTGGGCAGCAGGATGGTCCCCAGCGCCACCCCCAGCATGCCGGTGGGGAACTCCATCAGACGGTCGGCGTAGTACAGCCAGGATACACTGCCGGTTTCCAGAAAAGAGGCAAAAATCGTATTGATGAGCAGGCTGAGCTGGGCAATCGAAACACCGAATACCGCGGGGCCCATGAGCCTCAGGATACGCCATACACCTTCGTCATGCAGATTGAGGTTATAGCGCGGCAGCATGCCGATGCGCTTCAGATGCGGCAGCTGAAACCCCAGTTGCAGCATGCCGCCGACCAGCACGGCCCACGGCAGCACCATGGCCGGCGGATCGAAATAGGGAGCGAGGAACAGGGCGGCGATGATGAATGACAGATTGAGCAGTACCGGCGTGAAGGCCGGCACCGAAAAGCGGCTGTAGGTATTGAGAATGCCGCCCGCCAGCGAGACCAGCGAGATGAACAGGATGTAGGGAAACGTGATGCGCAGCATATCCACCGTCAGTGCGAACTTGTCAGGTTCGGACCGGAATCCCGGCGCACTCAGCCAAACCACCGCCGGCGCCGCGAGTATGCCCAGCACGGTCACGGCGGCCAGCGCGAGGAACAGCAGGGTTGCCACATCATCCACCAGCAGCTTCGTCTGCGCATGCCCCCGCCGCTCCTTGTATTCCGCCAGCACCGGCACGAAGGCTTGGGAAAAAGCACCCTCCGCGAACAGCCGGCGCAACAGGTTGGGAATCTTGAATGCGACGAAGAAAGCGTCGGTATAGAACCCCGCGCCAAATACCCGGGCAATCAGCATATCGCGTATGAAACCGAGCACGCGCGAGACCAAAGTCATGCTGCCGACGGTAAAAAGCGCTTTGAGCAGATTCATCGAAATGGATCAGGATGCCTTGGTGCGAAGGCGCGATTTTAACACGTTGGCTCAACCCGTCCTTGCAAAAAACTGACTGACTCTGTAAGATTGCGTGTTTTGGATTTCAACACCTTCTTCAGGAGTTTCAATGGCTAACACCGCACAGGCAAGAAAGCGTGCCCGTCAGGCCATCAAGCGACGCGCCCATAACGCGAGCCTGCGTTCCGAATTGCGCACGGCGATCAAAAAGGTCGTCAAAGCCATCATGGCGGGTGACAAGAGCGCAGCGCAGGCCGTTTTCAAAGAGTCTCAAAAAGTGATCGATCGCATCGCCGACAAGAAGATCATCCACAAGAACAAGGCGGCGCGCCACAAGAGCCGCTTGTCCGCTGCGATCAAGGCAATGGCGTAAAGAATTTTTTCACCCAGCGCTGTTTCAGCGAGGACCGAAATCTTAAGGAACCCCTGAAAAACCGTTTTGAGTGGCTCAAAGGCCACGCGCACGCAGCGAAAACAGAAGTCGGTCGAGAAAGCGGCACCCGGGGGGCAGCGGAGGGTCGCGTGAATGTAGCGAACGTCAAGCTGCAACGCAGCGGCCGAAACCCAAATATCCCGCCCCATCACCCTCCGGCCACGCACCGCGTCATCCAGAGGATTCCAAGACACTCAACCCAACACCTGTCGCCATAGCGTTGCGACCAGCTCACGCTGCGCGGCATAGGGCTGGGGATCGACCCGACTCTTTTCTACGCCTTGCAGTCGCAAGGTATGCTGGATACGACGGTAGGAACGGTAGACCTCGGCCACCTCATCCGCCAGCGATCGATCGACCAGCCCGAGCATACCGGCTTGCTGCAACAGCGCAATGTTGCCGCGATTCTCGGCCAGTTCCGGATAGGTATGCGCATAAGCCAGTACCAGATACTGCACGATGAATTCGACGTCGACGATGCCGCCGGGATCGTGCTTGAGGTCGAACAGCCCGCTGGGGTTGGGGTGCCCGTCGTGCATTCTGCGGCGCATGGCGACCACCTCTTCCCGTAGCGCGGCAAGGTCGCGAGAACGGCACAACACGTCGCGACGAATCCGCTCGAAAGCGGCGCCGACGGTTGGGTCACCGGCGCAAAAGCGCGCCCGCGTCAATGCCTGGTGTTCCCAAGTCCAGGCCTTGTTACGCTGATACTCGGCAAACGCTTCCACCGAGCTCACCAGCAGCCCGCTGGCACCGTCCGGACGTAACCGCAGATCAGTCTCATACAGCATTCCGGCCGGCGTCAAGCTGGTCAACCAAGCATTGATACGCTGTCCGAAGCGGGCATAGACCTCGCCGGCTTCGTGGGCCGCGTCCTCATAAAGAAAAACGATGTCCAGATCGGAAGCATAGCTCAGTTCCCGACCGCCCAGCTTGCCATAGCCGATGATGGCGAACGCCGGGGTCTCGCGGTGTCGTCCGCGCAATCCTGGCCAGGCATGACGGATCACGGCATTCAAAATGAGATCGGCCAATGCACTCAAATCATCCGCCAGCTTTTCCAAAGGTAGCTGGCCGAAAAGATCCTGCGCTGCAAAGCGGAAGGTCTGCGCATGTTTGAAATGGCGCAACACGTCCAGCTGCTGTTCGACGTCCGCTCCGCTTGCCACCAGCATGCGTTCCAGATCGGCCGCCAGCGCGGCGAAATCGGGCGGCGCATACAGGGTGCGCGTATCCAGCAGCTCATCGAGCAGGATGGGATGGCGGGCCAGATACTCGGCCATCCATGGACTGGCGCCGCACAGTCGACTGACCAGTTCCAATGCCTGCGGATACTCGGCTAGCAAGGCGAGATAACTGGCGCGCCGGCAGATTGCCTCCAGCAGGACAAGCGCACGCCCCAAGGCGACATCTGCATTATCCAGCTTGCCCGCCGCTTCCACCAACCGAGGAACCAGCGCATCCAGTCTCGCCCGGCTCGATTCCGGTAATTGCTGATAGCGAGCATCCGCATGGAGCTGATGCAGCCTGTCGAGCGTCGCCTCGGGATCCCGGTAACCAGCCTCGGCCAGCTGCTGCAAGGCCGCGGCTTCGTCGAGACGCTCCAGCCAGAGCGCTGCGAGCGGGTGCTCCACGTCGTCCGTGGATGCCTCGAACACCTGTCCGAAATGCCGCTCCACCCGCGCCCGATGCGCATCCAGCACAGTCTGCAGGGACTCCCAATCCGGAAAATTCATGCTGGCAGCCAACCGCGCACGGTTTTCTGCGTCATTCGGTAGTGTTTGGGTCTGGGCATCCTCGAGATACTGGAGGCGATGTTCCAAGTTGCGCAGGAACACATAGGCTTCCGACAGTTCCGTTACCACATGCGCTGGCAGCAACCCTTTGTGCTGCAGCCGCGCCAACACCTCCAGCGTGGGGCGGACCTGCAGATCGCGCTCGCGGCCGCCGCGAATCAACTGGAATACCTGAGCGATGAACTCGATCTCGCGGATGCCTCCCGACCCCAATTTGATGTTGTCATGCATCACGCGCCGACTGACCTCGCGCCGGATTTGCAACTTGAGGTCGCGGATCGCGGCAAAAGCACCATAATCGAGATACTTGCGGAACACGAAGGGGCGCAGTAGCGCCTGCAGCTCCTGTTCCGGGCCGAAGATGACGCGTCCTTTGATCCAGGCGTAGCGCTCCCATTCACGTCCTTGGGTCTGGTAATACGCTTCCAGCGCGGCAAAACTCCCCACCAGCGGGCCGCTGTCGCCATAGGGCCGCAGGCGCATGTCCACCCGGAACACGAAACCATCCGACGTTACCTCGCCGATCGCCGCGATCAGTTTCTTGCCGAGACGGGTAAAGTATTCGTGATTGGTGATCTGACGCGGCCCTTGGGTCATTCCGTCCTCCGGGTAGGCGAAGATGAGGTCGATGTCGGAAGACACGTTGAGCTCGCGCCCGCCGAGTTTGCCCATGCCCACCACGATGAAAGGCTGGACATCTCCATGCTCGCCGATTGGCGCACCATATGACGCCTGCTGCCATGGCTCCAGATGTTCCAGGGCAAAATGGATCGCCACTTCGGCCAAGGTGGTGCAGGTTTCCATCACCTCGCCGAGGTCGGCCAAGCCATTGAGGTCACGCACGAGAGTGCACAGCATGACCTGCTTGCGCACCCTGCGTAGAGCAAGTTTGAGCGTAGCCTCGTCCGTGACCGAGAACGTAGCGAGCAAAGCCCGCATCTGTTGTGCATCCCAAGGATGCTCCAGCTGTTGCCGTAACATTTCGGCAAGGGCGGGATCGGCATCCAGCAGGCGAGCGGCGTAAGGGCTGCAGGCACGGGCATGCCGCAACATGAGGTCGTATCGATCGGGTTCCATGTCGTGGATGAGCACAGGTGAGTACAATGGTTGCGATTTTACCCACATGCTGCCATTGTTCCCTATTGACAGCCAGCTTGCTACGAGGACAATGCGGTTGAGCACGACGATGAGGAGATGTTCATGAGTAAGCAGCCGCCTGAAGCATTACATTGCAAAATTTCCGGCATGTCGCCGGAAATGATTGCAGAATCGCTGTCACATCACCTCACCTATACCATCAGTAAAACGCCTGAAACGGCCACCGAGCGAGACTGGTTCGAAGCCACAGCCCATGCGGTGCGCGACCGGATGGTGGAACGCTGGATGGAGACCATGCAGCGCTACTACCGCAGCGACGCCAAGCGGGTGTATTACCTCTCGCTGGAGTTCCTGGTAGGGCGTACCTTGAGCAATGCCGCGCTGAATCTGGATATCGAGGAGGAATGCCGGGAAGCCCTGCACCGGTACGGTAAAGACTATGAGACATTACGCGAAGTGGAATTCGACGCCGCACTCGGCAACGGTGGACTGGGGCGGCTGGCGGCCTGTTTCCTCGATTCCATGGCCACGTTGGGGCTGCCGGGCTATGGCTACGGCATCCGCTATGAATATGGCATGTTCCGCCAGGGCATCGAAAATGGCTGTCAAGTGGAACACCCCGACAACTGGTTGCGTTATGGCAATCCGTGGGAGTTCCCACGTGCGGAAGTCCTCTATCCGGTCCAATTTCACGGCAGGGTGGTGGAATACCGGCATGGTAATGAACCGCCACGCTACCACTGGGTCGACACCGATGAGGTGATGGCAATGGCTTATGACACCCCGGTGCCAGGCTATGACGGGTATACCGTCAACAACATGCGACTATGGGCGGCCAAATCCACGCGTGATTTCGACCTGCGCTATTTCAACCAGGGCAATTACATCCAGGCGGTGGCGGACAAGAACGAATCGGAGAACCTCTCCAAAGTGCTCTATCCGGACGATTCCACCGAAATGGGACGCGAGCTTCGTCTCAAGCAACAATACTTTTTCGTCAGCGCCTCGCTGCAGGACATCCTGTTCCGCTACCGCAAACACCACGACAGCTGGGATGCGTTGCCTGACAAAGTCGCCATCCAGCTCAACGATACCCACCCTTCGATTGCCATAGCGGAAATGATGCGTCTCCTGGTGGACATCCATCACCAGCCTTGGGACTATGCTTGGGAGCTCACCACGCGGGTTTTCTCTTACACCAATCACACCTTGATGCCGGAGGCGCTGGAGACCTGGCCGGTCGCCTTGTTCGAGCACATCCTGCCACGTCATTTACAGATCATCTATGAAATCAACCACCGCTTCTTACAGCAGGTCATGCATCATTTCCCCGGCAACCCGGAGCTGCTGAGACGTATGTCTCTGATCGATGAAGATCATGGTCGCCGTGTCCGCATGGCGCATCTCGCCATCGTGGGCAGCCATACGGTCAATGGCGTGGCGGCGCTGCATACCGAATTGATGAAACACACCATTTTTGCCGACTTCGAGCGCTTGACCCCGGGCAAAATCATCAACATCACCAACGGTGTGACGCCGCGCCGCTGGCTGAACCAGGCCAATCCTGGCCTGGCTGCGCTGATTTCTTCACGCATAGGCCAAGGGTGGGTAAAAAACCTCGATCAACTCAAGCAACTACGCCCACACGCCGACGACGCCGGCTTTCGGGAACAATTCCGCGCTGTCAAGCGCGCCAACAAAGTAAGACTGGCGAGCCTCATCCACGATCATCTCAAGGTGGTAGTGGATCCGGATTCCCTATTCGACGTGCAGGTCAAGCGCATCCACGAATACAAGCGTCAGCTGCTCAACCTGTTGCACGTCATCACCCTGTACAACCGGATCCGCCTCGGCACGGCCCGCACCGACTTCGTGCCGCGCACTGTCATCTTTGCCGGCAAGGCCGCGCCCGGCTACGTCATGGCCAAGCGCATCATCCGCCTGATCAATGACGTAGCCAATGTAGTCAATCACGATCCGCAGGTGCGCGGCCTGCTCAAGGTCGCCTTCATCCCCAACTACGACGTCTCCAACGCCGAACGCATCATCCCGGCCGCCGACCTGTCCGAGCAGATCTCCACCGCCGGGACCGAAGCCTCGGGCACCGGCAACATGAAGCTGGCGCTCAACGGCGCGCTCACCATCGGCACGCTGGATGGCGCCAATGTCGAAATCATGGAGGAAGTCGGCAAGCAGAACTTCTTCCTGTTCGGTCTCACCACCAAGGAAGTCGAAGATCTGCGCCGCCAGGGTTACAACCCCTGGGACTACTACCATTCCAACGAGGAGCTGAAGCTAGTCCTGGACATGATTGCCTCGGGCTATTTCTCGCCGGACGAACCGCAACGCTTCCAGCCCATCGTCGACACGCTGCTCAAGCATGGCGACCATTACCTGCTGCTGGCCGACTACGCCTCCTACGTGGCCTGCCAGGACCGGGTCGCCGCGCTGTTCCGGGACCCGGACGAATGGAGCCGGCGTGCCATCCTCAACGTGGCGGGCATGGGCAAGTTCTCCAGCGACCGCACCATCCGCGAATACGCCGAGCGGATCTGGCATGTCAGCCCCGTTTTGGAGTAAATCCTCGGCTACTCTTTGGACAATACGAGCAGAATTGCTATGATGCTGCTCCCGGTATCGAGACACTAGACACCCCCGGAGAGAAACCCATGAGTTCCATCGAGTCCGTGCTGACCGAAACCCGCGTCTTCGAGCCCAGTGCCGAATTCAGGAAAAACGCCACCGTCCCCGGCATGGAAGCCTACCGTGCACTGTGCCAGCGGGCGCAGGCCGATTACACCGGCTTCTGGGCGGAGCTGGCGCGCTGCAACATCGGCTGGCACACCCCGTTCACGCAGGTCCTGGATGAATCGAATGCCCCCTTATATCGCTGGTTTTACGACGGCGAGCTGAACGTCTCGTGGAACTGCCTGGACCGTCACCTGCCGGACAAAGGCGACAAGACCGCCCTCATTTTCGAGGCCGACGACGGCAGCGTGACCCGCATCACCTACCGGCAGCTGCACGCCCGCGTGTGCCGTTTCGCCAACACCCTGAAAAGCCTGGGGGTTGCCAAGGGCGACCGTGTCGTCATCTATCTGCCGATGAGTATTGAGGCAGTGGTCGCCATGCAAGCCTGTGCCCGCATCGGCGCCATCCATTCCGTGGTGTTCGGCGGCTTTTCCGCCAAGAGCCTGCACGAGCGCATCACCGACGTCGGCGCGAAGCTGGTGGTGACGGCAGACGGCCAGTGCCGTGGCGGCAAGACTATGCCGCTCAAACCTGCGGTGGATGAAGCGCTCACCCAGGGCGGCTGCGAGAGCGTGGAGAAAGTGGTGGTTTACAAACGTACCGGCGGGGAGGTGCAGTGGAGCACGCGCGATGTCTGGTGGCATGACGCCGAAGCCGGCCAGGACGCGTCCTGCGAGCCGGTCTGGGTCAATGCCGAGCATCCCCTGTTCGTGCTCTATACCTCCGGCTCCACCGGCAAGCCCAAGGGGGTGCAGCATTCCTCGGCGGGATATCTGCTGGGCACCATGGTCTCCATGCAATGGGTGTTCGACTACAAAGACAACGACATTTTCTGGTGCACTGCCGACGTCGGCTGGATCACCGGCCACAGCTATGTCGCCTATGGCCCGCTGGCGCTGGGCGCCACCGAGGTCATCTTCGAAGGCGTCCCCACTTATCCGGATGCCGGACGCTTCTGGCAGATGATCGAACGACACAAGGTCAGCATTTTCTACACCGCACCCACCGCAATCCGCTCCCTCATCAAGTTGGGAGGGGATTTGCCCGACCAATATGACCTCTCCAGCCTGCGCCTGCTGGGCACGGTGGGGGAGCCGATCAACCCGGAAGCGTGGATGTGGTATTACGAAAAAGTCGGTCGCAGCCGCTGCCCCATCGTCGACACCTGGTGGCAGACCGAAACCGGCGCCCACATGATCGCCCCGCTGCCCGGTGCCGTCGCCACCAAGCCCGGCTCCTGCACCTTGCCGCTACCCGGCATCCTGGCCGACGTGGTACACGAGGACGGCACCCCGGTCAATGGCACCGAGGGCGGACTGCTGGTGATCAAGAAACCCTGGCCTTCCATGCTGCGCACCATCTGGGGCAATCCGGAGCGCTTCAAGCGTGGCTACTATCCCGACACCCTGCCCGGCTATTACCTGGCGGGGGATTCCGCGCACAAGGACGAAGACGGCTATTTCTGGATCTTGGGGAGGATCGACGACGTGCTCAACGTCTCTGGCCACCGCTTGGGCACCATGGAGATCGAATCCGCCCTGGTCGCCAACCCCTTGGTGGCGGAAGCCGCCGTGGTCGGTAAGCCGCACGAAATCAAAGGTGAATCCATCGTCGCCTACGTGGTGCTCAAAGGGCCGCGCCCGGAAGGCGAGGAAGCGCGCAGGATCGCTGCCCAGCTACGCGACTGGGTGGGCAAAGAGATCGGCCCCATCGCCAAGCCAGACGAAATCCGTTTTGGCGAGAACCTGCCCAAAACCCGTTCCGGAAAAATCATGCGCCGCCTGCTGCGCTCGCTGGCCAAGGGCGAGGAAATCACCTCGGACGTCTCCACCCTGGACAATCCAGCCATCCTGGAGCAGTTGAGAACGACCATTTCCTGATACAGCCGCAGACATGATCCGCATGGAAGGCTGGATTGCAGTGCAGGCTCATCTGCGCAGCAGGTGATGCCGGAGCTACAATCCAGCCATCCTGGAGCAGCTCAAAGAACGGTGGGCAGGCCGAACGGGCTTGCCCTGAACTGCCGGACTGCAGCATGGTCTACTTAACATGGCAGTCTTGCGCCCATCCAAGTAAAATCAGGCCGATGATCAAAAAATCCCTGGTCTGGCTCTACAGCGCCGCGACTTATTTGCTATGGGCCGCTGTGATCATAGTGGCAAGCACGGTGCTGGCGTTGCGTTACTACGTGCTGCCGCACGCCAAGGACTACCGCGATGCCATCGCGCACTACGCCAGCCAAGCGGTCGGCCAGCGTGTCACCATAGGCGACATCGAGGCCGGCTGGGATGGCATGCACCCTTACCTCGACCTCTACAAGGTCGTGCTTCACGATGCCCAAAACCGTCCGGTATTACGGCTCGATCACGTCGCCACCCGGCTGTCCTGGCTCAGCATGCTGCTGGCCGAACCGCGTCTTTCCGAACTCTACATCGACCAGCCCAATCTGCTGATCCGGCGCGCCCAGAATGGCGAGATTTTCGTGGCGGGGATTTCGCTCAATGCCCCCACGCGCCCTGAGTTCTTCGATTGGCTGTTGCGCCAGTCACGTATCACGGTGGACAACGCTACCGTGATCTGGCAGGACGACATGCGCCAAGCACCACCGCTTTCGTTCAACCACCTCACGCTGGTCATCTCCAGCCCGCCCTGGGAATCGTTGCTTGGCCACCACCGCTTTGGGCTCCGGGCCACGCCTTCGGCCGGTGCATCCGCCCCTCTCGACCTACGCGGCAACGTATGGGGCAAATCCATCGCCGATTTCAAACAGTGGCATGGCACGCTCTATGTTCGTCTGGATGGTACCGACTTGGCCGGCTGGCGTAGGTGGGTGGATTATCCATTCGATCTGACCGAAGGATATGGTGCCACGCAATTCTGGCTGGATTTCGCCAATGGTCGCGTCCACCGCGTCACTGCCGACGTGCGATTGGCAGACGCACGCCTGAACCTGGGCTCGTCGGCGAGCGAAACCCGCCTGCAAGCGCTTTCCGGACGGGTGATCTGGAAAAAACTCGGGGACGGCCAAGAAATCCAAGGGAGCCAACTGCAGCTTGCCACTCCATCGGGCTTTAGCATCCAGCATGGGACATTGAAAATCAGAAGCCGCCTATCAGGAACACGGGAAGTGATCGAAGGCGAAGCGGCCATCGATGACATCGAACTGGAATCGTTCGCCCCCTTTTCGACCACCCTCCCGCTGGGCCCGGCCCTGCACGCTCGACTGGCTACGCTAGCGCCCAAAGGCCGACTGGAGAAGACGCGATTTTCCTGGACGGGCAACCGCAACACCATCCATACTTACCAATTGACCAGCCACTTCACTGGCCTGGGCATCCAGGCGTCTGACGGCATTCCCGGCTTCAACAACCTCGCCGGTACATTGCAGGCCAGCGAAAAAGACGGCACCCTGACGGTGGATGCGCGCAATGCCATGCTGGACCTCAAGGGCATCCTGCGTTGGCCGATACCGGCCGATCAACTGAGCGGGCGCGTGCGATGGGAGACTCGTGAGGGTACCACCCACGTGCAGATCAGCCGCCTCGCCATCGCCAACCCCCACATCCGGGGCACGTTGGAGGCAAGCTACCGCTACAACGGCAACAAGGGCGGCTATCTCGATCTCACCGGCAATTTCGGCCAAGCCGACGGCCGTTACGCCAAATTCTACTACCCATTGGTGCTCGACCGGGAAACACTGGACTGGCTGGACACCTCCATCCTCAACGGCCGTGGTGAGAACGTCAACGTGGTAATCAAGGGCTATCTCGATGACTTCCCCTTTGCCGACGGCAAAAACGGCGAGTTCAAGGTGAGTGCCCGCATCGCCGACGGGGTGCTGGACTACGCCAACGGCTGGCCCAAAATCGATGGCATCCAACTCGACATGCTGTTCCAAGGCAACCGCATGGACTTGAACGTCAGCCGTGGCCGTATCTATGGCGCCCAGATCAGCCGAGCCAAGATCTCCATTCCAGTACTGGATGCCGATCACCCCGTGCTGCAGATTCAGGGCGAACTCCAGACCTCGATCCCCGATGCGTTGAAATTCATCGCCAACAGTCCCGTCAGTACGGCCATCGACCATCTGACGGATGGTCTGCACGCCAATGGCAAAGGCAAAGTCGTACTGGACATCGCGTTACCGCTCGACAAACCAGAGACTGCACGGATCAAGGGCAGCTTCATCATGGCAGCGGACACCTTGACGGGGGCGGACGACTTCCCACCGCTCGAAGCCGTGGAAGGACGACTGGATTTCACCGAAAATACCTTGCAGGCCAAGAATGTCAGTGCCAGTCTGTATGGCGAACCCGTCCTCATCAACCTGGAGGCGGGCAGCGGGGGGCTGCTGCGTGCAACCGCCAGCGGTCGTATCGGTGAAAGCGGTATCCGCCAAATATTCCGTCATCCCCTGTTCTCCAAGATATCAGGCACGACCGACTGGGAAGCGGACATCCTGGTACGCAACCATCTGGCCAACGTCGTGATCCATACACAGTTGGTGGGCCTCTCCAGCAGCCTGCCCCCCCCTTTCAACAAGGCTGCGGCAGAATCCATACCGCTGCGCTTGGAGCGGCAACAAAAAAACGAGCGGGAGGAACTCTGGAACATCGACTACGGTGGGCTCGTCAACGCCAAGCTACTATACGGCACGACCAGAAGTAAATCGGTATTCGAACGTGGAGAAATCCGGTTTGCCGGCGACGCGCAACTTCCTACCCAGCGTGGATTGTTCGTCAGCGGCAAACTGGCTGCGCTCGATTGGGATCAGTGGAGCACGCTGCTGGATGGACTGGACACCTCTCCTTCTCAGGACGCATCGACCGTGAACTTTGCGGGAGCCGATCTCGACATCGGGGTCTGGGACGTCTTCGGACGGCGCATCAATGCGTTGCGTCTGGCAGTCAAACCGGTCGAGAACGGCTGGACGGCTCGGCTGCAAAGCAACGAAATCAATGGGGACGTGCTGTGGCAAAATCAAGGCAAAGGCAAGCTGCTGGCGCGCCTGAAGACCTTTACCATACCGAGTCCGGCCCCGGCCAAGCTCAGTGAGCCGAGCGAAGCAGATCCCCGCCGTGATTATCCGGCGCTCGACATCGTAGCCGAAGAATTCGTCGCCAAAAACAAAAAACTGGGGCGACTGGAATTGCTCGCCACCCCGCAAGGAGAAGACTGGAGTATCGATCGGCTCCACATCGGCAACCCCGAGAGCACGCTCAACGCCACCGGCAAATGGCATAGCTGGAAGAGCAGGCCGTCCACCGACCTCACACTCGATTGGGAAATCGACGACGTCGGCAAGACACTGGAGCGATTCGGCTATCCCAATACCATCAAAGGCGGTACGGCCAACTTGGCTGGACAGATCAACTGGCCGGGTAGCCCCAACGAGTTCACGCCCGCCGCCCTCAATGGTAACCTGTCCCTGGAAGCCAAACGTGGCCAGTTCCTCAAGATGCAGCCCGGGGTCGGCCGGTTGCTCGGCATTCTGAGCCTACAAGCGCTACCACGCCGGCTGCTGTTCGATTTCCGCGACGTATTCAACGAGGGCTTTGCCTTCGACAGCATCAGCGCCAACATCAAAATCGAGCGCGGCGTGATGCAAAGCAAGAATTTCCGCATGGAAGGCCCGGCAGCCCAGGTCCAGATCAGCGGTGAAACCCATCTCGAAAAAGAAACGCTCAGTCTGCGTGTCAAAGTCACACCCCGCGTCAGCGATACGGTTTCGCTCGCAGCCTTGGCTGGCGGTCCGGTGGCTGGTGCCGCTGCTTTCGTCGCCCAGAAGATCCTGCGTGATCCGCTCAACAAACTGGTTTCCTATGAGTACGACATTGGAGGCACTTGGGACGACCCCCAGGAACTCAAACCGGCCGACGAGAAAAATCCCAACCCAAGACCTTTGCCTTTGCCCGGCAAGTGACGAAGGGGTAGAATACGGACCGAAGCACTTTCCAGAACCACCGCACCCGCTCAAAAGACATGGCCATCAAATCGCGCTCGCAATTGGAACAAACGGCACAGTCTGCTGTTTCGAGTGCGAGCATCATCAAAATCGCCGGCATCCAGATGGCTTCTGGTCCGCAGGTATCGGCCAATCTGAGCGAGGCGGAACGCCTGATCGAAATCGCGGTGGGACAAGGGGCCCAGCTGGTCGCATTACCGGAGTACTTCGCCATCATGGGACTCAAGGACACCGACAAGGTCGCCGTGAGGGAAAAGGAAGGTACGGGTCCCATACAACGATTTTTGTCCAGGATGGCCAAAAAACACCGAATCTGGTTGGTCGGCGGCTCCGTACCACTGGAAGCCGACGACCCTCATAAGGTACGCAACGCCTGTCTGGTGTATGACCCCAGTGGGAAGCTGGCGGCACGCTATGACAAAATCCATCTGTTCAACCTCGACCTCGGCAACGAGCACTACCACGAAGACGACACCATAGAGCCCGGCGACGGGGTGGTGGTGGTGGACACCCCGCTCGGGCGCATCGGGCTTTCCATCTGTTATGACTTACGGTTTCCAGAACTCTACCGGGCCATGGGGGAAGTCGACCTGATCGTGGTGCCATCTGCCTTCACTGACACCACTGGCAAGGCCCACTGGGAGATTCTGGTACGTGCCCGCGCCATCGAAAACCTGTGTTATGTGCTAGCGCCGGCGCAAGGCGGCTACCACATCTCTGGACGCGAAACCCATGGCAACAGCATGATCGTCGATCCCTGGGGTGTGGTGCTGGACCGCCTGCCGCGTGGTTCCGGCGTGGTCATCGCCAACGTCAACCCGGCTTACCAGGCCAGCCTGCGCAAAAGCCTGCCTGCGCTCCAGCACCGGGTGCTGCATGAATGTTGACGGCCTCCATGAGCCCGGACACGGGCGATCCTGGCTTCGCTGCTGGACTGGAATCCGTTGAGGACACCATGAAACACCATGCGGCTTCCAGCCCAGAGCCTGGCACGCTGCTCGTCACCGCGAGTGGCACCCTGCTGGCCCCCCATGGCCTGGACTTTGCCGCACTTCAGTCGGTCCTGGGGAGCCTACTGACCCACCGCGTGGATTACGCCGACCTCTACTTTCAATACAGCCGCGCCGAAAGCTGGGGGCTGGAAGAAGGCCAAGTCAAATCAGGGAGTTTCCACATCGACCAAGGGGTGGGTGTACGTGCCGTATCAGGCGAAAAGACGGCGTTCGCCTACTCCGACGAGATCAGCCTGCCAGCCTTGCAACAGGCAGCTCAGGCCACCCGTGCCATCGCTGCACTAGGAGGCAATGGAAGTGCCGGCACCATCGCCCCCCGTTCGGGGAGGAAACTTTCACTGTATGTGCCGGAGGATCCGATCGCCTCACTGGCGGACGATCAAAAAGTCAAACTGCTGGAACGCCTGGAACGCTACGCCCGCGCGCTGGATCCACGCATCACGCAGGTCATGGCTTCCCTTTCCGGTGAATACGAGGTGGTACTGATCGCGCGCCACGACGGCATGCTGGCTGCCGACATCCGCCCGTTGGTGCGCCTGTCACTGCAGGTGATCGCCGAGCAGGGGGGGCGACGTGAACAAGGAACAAGTGGCGGTGGCGGCCGTTTCGACTATTCCGTGTTCACCGATGACGTATTGCAAGATTATGCGAGAAAAGCCGTGCATCAGGCCGTGACCAACCTTAAGGCGCGCCCAGCGCCGGCAGGCCCCATGACCGTGGTACTGGGTCCGGGCTGGCCTGGCATCCTACTGCACGAAGCGATCGGCCACGGCTTGGAAGGCGACTTCAACCGCAAGGGCAGTTCCGCCTTCGCCGGTCGTATCGGGCAGCAGGTGGCTGCGCGTGGCGTCACGGTCGTGGATGACGGTACCTTGGCGCGGCGTAGAGGCTCGCTCAACATCGACGACGAAGGCACTCCCACGCAATGCACCGTGCTGATTGAAGATGGCATCCTCAAGGGCTATCTGCAAGACACCCTCAATGCCCGCCTGATGGGGGTCGGCCTGACCGGCAATGGCCGACGCGAATCTTACGCGCACATCCCCATGCCACGCATGACCAACACTTACATGCTGAACAGCGACATGGCACCGGAAGAAATCATCCGTTCAGTAAAAAAAGGGCTATATGCCGTCAACTTTGGGGGCGGACAAGTGGACATCACCAGCGGGAAATTCGTGTTTTCGGCCGCCGAGGCATGGATGATCGAAAACGGCAGGCTCACGTATCCGGTCAAAGGCGCCACCCTGATCGGCAACGGGCCGGATGTGCTCAAGCGTGTCTCCATGATTGGCAACGACATGGCACTGGATCCTGGTGTGGGCACCTGCGGCAAGGAGGGTCAGAGCGTACCCGTCGGTGTCGGCCAGCCCACCATCCGTATCGACGGATTGACCGTAGGCGGAACCCATACGTAATAGTGACCCGGGAATGGACATCGCTTCTCGAAGTTGATAACCGGCCCCTATTCCTCTATGATTGATTCTGGTCATACAGCTGCTCAATCTTCCAGGAAAGGAGGCTACCATGGCTGAAACCAAGACCAAGTCTGCTGCAGCCACCAAACCAGCTGCAAAATCCGCCACGACGAAACCGGCATCCGCCACCAAGGCGACCAAGCCTGCAACCCCCAAGAAGGCCACCGCCCGCAAGGAAGCTGCCGCCCCCAAGATCACCCTGAGTCCAGAAGAGCGTTATGTCTGGATTCAGAATCGCGCTTACTTCATCGCCGAAGCCGATGGTTTCCGGGGAGACCCAAAAGATTATTGGGCCCAAGCCGAGGTCTATATCACTCGCATGCTGGAAGAAGGGTGACCCCTTGGCTGCCGGTGCGCCAGGATACCAAGCATCTACCGCCGCCTACTTGAGCAAGGCGAGTAGGCTGTTTAGCCGCTTGACGAAAGCTGCTGGGTCGTCCAACTGACCACCCTCGGCCAAAAGCGCCTGGTCGAACAACAAATGCGCCCAGTCGGTGAAACGCGCTTCATCGGCTTCTGATTTCAGGCGTGCCACCAGCGCATGCTGGGGATTGATTTCTAGTATCGGTTTGACCCCCGGCCCTTTTTGTCCAGCGGCTTTCAACATGCGTTCCAGATGAATGCTCATGTCGTGCTCGCCGGTCACCAGGCAGGAAGGTGAATCGGTGAGCCGGTGAGTGACGCGCACTTCGCGAACCTTGTCCTCTCCCAAGGTGGTCTTGATTTTTTCGAGCAGGTCCTTGTATTCGTCTTCGGCTCGCTTGTGTGCTTCTTTTTCCGTTTCGTCTTCCAGCTCACCCAGATCGAGGTCACCCTTGGCCACCGACTGTAACCTTTTGCCGTCGAACTCCGGCAGGCTGGATACCAACCACTCATCCACCCGGTCGAACAACAGCAACACCTCGATGCCTTTCTTGCGGAAGATTTCCAGATGCGGGCTATGCTTGGCAGCGGCGAAGGAATCCGCCGTGATGTAATAAATCTTGTCTTGCCCTTTCTTCATACGGCCGACGTAATCCTTGAGAGACACGGTTGCTTCCGCAGTATCGGTGTGGGTAGAAGCAAACCGCAACAGGCCAGCAATTCGATCGCGGTTGGCAAAATCCTCACCGGGACCTTCCTTGAGCACACGACCGAATTCCTGCCAGAAGATGGCGTATTTTTCCGGCTGGTGCTCGGCCATATCCTCCAGGAGTCCCAGCACCCGCTTCACCGAGCCAGCCCGGATGGCATCGATTTCCCTGCTATGTTGCAGCATTTCACGCGACACGTTGAGTGGTAGATCGGAAGCATCGATCACACCGCGCACGAAACGTAGATAGGCCGGCATCAGCTGCTCGGCATCCTCCATGATGAACACGCGCTTGACGTAGAGCTTGATGCCATGGCGACGTTCCCGGTCGTAGAGATCGAACGGTGCCCGGGAAGGGATGTAGAGCAAAGAAATGTATTCCTGCTTGCCCTCCACACGGGTATGGCTCCATGCCAATGGCTTCTCGAAATCATGTGCCACGTGCTTGTAGAATTCCTCGTACTGCGCCTCGGTGATCTCGTTCTTGGGGCGTGCCCACAACGCAGAGGCCTGATTGACCACCTCGTCCTCGTCGGTCGGCACTTGCTCGCCATCCTTCCACTCCGTCTTTTTCATCACGATGGGCAGCGTGATGTGGTCGGAGTACTTGCGAATGATGCTCTTGAGCCTCCAGTCCGAGAGAAACTCGTCTTCTCCTTCGCGCAAGTGCAGCACGATCTCGGTGCCACGCGTGGGCTTGTTGACCATTTCCACCGTGTACTCACCCTCCCCGCACGACTCCCAACGCACGCCATGCTCGGGCGTCAGCCCGGCGCGGCGGGTGGTCAGCGTCACCTTGTCGGCCACGATGAAGGCCGAGTAGAAACCGACGCCGAACTGGCCGATGAGGGTGGCATCCTTCTGCTGATCGCCCGAAAGTCGGGCCAGGAACTCGCGCGTGCCGGACTTGGCGATGGTGCCAATGTGATCGATCACCTCCTGGCGGCTCATACCGATGCCATTGTCGGTGATGGTGAGGGTGCGGGCGGCCTTGTCGAAGGCGATGCGGATTTTGAGCTCGCTGTCGTTCTCGAACAACGCGGGGTCGGACAACGCCTCGAAACGTAACTTGTCGGCAGCATCACTCGCATTGGAAATCAGTTCGCGTAGAAAAATTTCCTTGTTCGAATACAAGGAATGGATCATCAGATGCAGCAGCTGCTTGACCTCGGCCTGAAAGCCCAAGGTTTCTTTTGTGGTGGTCATGCCCTTGAAACTCCCTGGTTGATTTTGATTAACGACGGCTTAAATGGGGCCAACCAAAATGATTTCAAGTCTGTTGCGGCGGTACGATGCAAGCTCCGCCTTTATCCAGCATAACGGCAGCCGGCACGCCATCATTCCGATGATGAAAAACAAAAGTCAGGTTTCGAGCACGACGAACGCCACCGCCAAAGCTTTTTCGTCGCTGATGGAAAGATGCTGAAAGCGGATCCCATGCTGGTCGAGCAGTTGCTGCAACACCGGGGCGAGGTCCAACACGGGCTTACCCAGGTCGTCATGCGCCACGCCGATGTTCTGGAAGGACACCACACCGCGCAGACCGCTGCCAAACGCCTTGGCGAACGCTTCCTTGGCAGCGAAACGTTTGGCAAGAAAACGAGCGCGGGTCGATGACTGTTCAAATGCCTGCCATTCACGCTCGTTCAAAATCCGCTGGGCAAATGCCTCACCGAAACGCGCAAGGGCTTCCTCGATGCGGGCCACTTCGACGATGTCGGTGCCAATGCCGTAGATCATCGGCCTGCCGCCGCGGCCATCATCAACGCTTTCATCTCGCGCACGGCGTCGTCCCAACCGACGAACAGGGCGTGGGCGACGATGGCATGGCCGATGTTGAGTTCCTGCACACCGGGCAGCGCGGCGATGGGTTGCACGTTGTGATAATGAAGACCATGGCCGGCGTTGACCGACAATCCCAGTGCGACGCCATACACCACGGCGTTTTCGATGCGTCGTAGTTCCTCCACCTGCGCATCGCCTTCGGCCTCGGCATAAGCCCCCGTATGGATTTCCACCACCGGCGCGCCGGCTGCCTTTGCGGCGTCGAGTTGAGCACAGTCCGGGTTGACGAACAACGATACCCGAATACCAGACTCTGCCAATCTGTGGCAAGCCTCCCGAATTTTGTCGAAATGGCGCACCACATCCAACCCCCCTTCGGTGGTCAGTTCCTCGCGTCGTTCCGGCACCAGGCATACATCGTGCGGTTTCACTTCACAGGCTATGCCGAGCATCTCCTCGGTCACCGCCATTTCCAGATTCATGCGCGTTTGCAGCAACGCCCGCAGGATGCGCACGTCGGCGTCCTGGATGTGACGCCGGTCTTCGCGTAGATGCAATGTGATGGCATCCGCCCCCGCCAATTCGGCGCGCAGCGCGGCCTGTACCACGCTGGGATAACGCGTGCCACGCTGCTGACGGAGCGTGGCGACGTGATCGATGTTGACGCCGAGACGTATCATAGTTGCTGCAGATCGATCAAAAGTTGTCGGGTATGGAGCGGCCGGTTGCCCAGATAATGGCTGATCAGGGCCCGCATCAAAAGTTTGCTCTGCTGTAAAGTCAGCGCGTCGGAATAGTCGTCGCGCGCCATGTCGAGCAGGGTCTTGCCACGCAATTGTACACCAGATTGCGCCTCGCCCCGCGGCACTGGACCACGCTCCGGCACATAATCATATTCCCGGTTAGCCTCCACCGGCAGCGCACTATCTGCCTCATGTTCCAACGGCAGCGCATAACCCAGTTCCTGTAGCAGCCGTTTCTCGAAACGGCGCAATATCTGCTCCAGCTGCCGCGCATTCGCCAACTGGACAAGTGCTGCCTCGTAATGTTCGAACAAAACCTCATGCGGGTCTTCCCGCGGCAGTAGACGCAGGATCAGCTCGTTGAGATAGAACCCACAAATCAGGGCTTGGCCATGCAGCAGGTGCATGCCGCCGCGCCATTCCACGCCATGCAAAAGACGCAGTTCAGACTTGCCGGACCAGCTGGCCGCCAGCGGTTGGAAGGCCTGCAACATGCCGCGCATCGCCGCGCGCGGACGGCGTGCGCCCTTGGCAACAGCCGCGATGCGGCCAAACTGACGGCTGAACAGTTCGACGACCAGACTGGTTTCCTTGAACGGGTAAGTATGGAGTACGTAAACCTGCTGGTTGTCCTGACGCGCGAACCCAGAGCTCATGAAAACCGCTAATACCCCAGGCTCTTCACTGCGCGTTCGTCGTCGGCCCAGCCGCTTCGTACCTTGACCCAAGTCTCCAACCAGACCTTGCCGCCGAACAAGGCTTCCATGTCCTGGCGCGCCTCGGTCGAGATGCGCTTGAGCCTCTCCCCTCCTTTGCCGATGACGATGGGTTTCTGATTGTCCTTGTCGACGATGATGACGGCATGGATGCGTCTTACCTCGCCCACTTGCTCGAACTGCTCGATTTCCACGGTCAAAGCATAAGGCACTTCGTCACCCAAAAGCCGGAACAGCTTTTCGCGTATGATCTCGGCGGCCAAAAAGCGCTCGCTGCGGTCGGTCAGCTCGTCCCCGCCATAAATGGCTGGTTGCTCGGGTAGATAGCGGCGCAGGGTGGTCAGCAGTACGTCGATCTGCAGATGCTTCTCGGCGCTGACCGGCACTATCTCGGCGAAAGGAAAACGCGCGGCCAGCTGCTCCAGGAAGGGGAGCAACTGGCTTTTGTCTTTGACGAGGTCCACTTTGTTGACGGCCAACAACACCGGGACCTTACGAGGCAGAATCCCAAGCACTTTCTCATCGGCATCACCAAAATGCAATGCCTCCACAACCATGAGCACCACGTCGACCTCGGACAGCACCTGCCGTACGGTCCAATTGAGCGCGCGGTTGAGCGCATTGACGTGCTTGAGCTGAAAACCGGGGGTATCCACGAACAGGTATTGGGCATCTCGCGTGGTATGTATGCCCAGTAAGCGATGGCGCGTCGTCTGCGCCTTACGCGAAGTGATGCTGAGCTTGACGCCGAGGATGTGGTTGAGCAGCGTGGACTTGCCGACATTGGGACGTCCGACGATGGCGATGGTGCCACAACGGAACGCCTCAGTCATGGTCAGCCGCCTCATAGGCAGCTCGTGCCGCCTGCTGCTCCGCCGCGCGGCGGCTGGCACCCACGCCCTCGGTGCGTATCCCCAGCGCGGGAATGGCGCATTCGACCCGAAACGTCTGACAATGCGCCTCGCCTTCGACGGCCAACACGGTATACTGCGGCAGCGCCAACTTGCGCCCTTGTAGATATTCCTGCAAACGTGTCTTGGGGTCCTTGCCCAGACTCTTGGGATCCAGTCCCTTCAAACGGCTTTCGTACAACCGGCTGACCAAGGCTTGTGCCGCTGCAAAGCCGCCATCCAGATAAGTCGCCCCAATGATGGCCTCCAAGGCATCGGCCAGCACCGAAGCGCGTGTCGAACCACCGCTACGCCGTTCGCCCTCCCCGAGCTTGAGATACTCCCCCAGATTCAAACCACTCGCTAGCTCACAAAGGGTCGATTCCTTGACCAGATGGGAACGCAGGCGACTCAGTTCGCCTTCGGGCAGGTTGGGAAAACCGTGGTAGAGCAGGCTGCTGATCACGCAATTGAGCACGCTGTCACCCAAGAACTCCAGCCGCTCATAATTAGTGGCGCCGTGGCTGCGGTGCACCAGCGCCCTTTGCAGCAATTCTGGGTGACTGAAATGGTAGCCGAGACGGCGGGCCAGCGACTCAACCGACATGCCACGCCATCATCATGGCCCCGAAGACTCCCTCGAAGCACCTTCATTGGCCTCAGCCGCAGCGACAACCGACCCGTCCGAAGACGCGACGAAGTCGAGCAGGGCACTAACGTTACCGATCAGCGGCACCACCACCTGGTACTCCACGTAAATCAGAGGTGAGCCGTCAGCCCTTTGCTTGATCACCAGGTCTTTTTCCGTCACGCTCTTGATGTCGTCTATCGTCATCGCATTGTAGAACGCCTTGCGGATGTCTTCCTCGGTGCTCAGGTCGGATTTCGACTTGATGGAAGCGATCGCCTGCCTGATCTTGCCATATTCGATATAGGCAGGAATCAGTTTCATGCCGATGACGGCGACGAACGCGATCCCCACCACCATCGTGATGACACCCCAGAAACTCATGCCGCGCTGTTTGCGGCCAGTCCGCGCATAACCCATGTCGATGCCCTTTCAGTCGATGGAAGTACCGATTCTGTCTAGTTTATCGAAATTCCACCAAATCATGAACGCTTTGCCCACCACGTTGCGTTCCGGCACGAATCCCCAAAACCGGCTGTCATTGCTGTTGTCACGATTGTCGCCCATCACGAAATAATGCCCTTCCGGCACCGTGATCTCACCATCCAGCACAGGAGCGGCATCGTCGATCAGGATGTGGTGGCGATGCTCGCCAAGCTGCTCCACGAGCCTACGCAAACTCACCTGGTTGAGCCCTGGGGTGACATAATCATAATAACCATCTTCCTGCTGGGGGACCGGCTGACCATTGACGAAAATCTGCTTGTTGCGGTATGCGATGTGGTCGCCCGGCAGGCCCACCACACGCTTGATGTAATCGAGCGAGGGATCCTTGGGGTAGCGGAACACCATCACCTCGCCGCGCTGCGGATGGTTGATCTCCAGGAAG
>JANZZG010000045.1 GCA_026419515.1 Methylophilaceae bacterium | reverse complement strand
CCAACAAGCTGCGGGTCAGACCCCGTTTGCCGACCTCAACCTGATCGCAAGCCTGGGGCTGAACGTGAAAATCTCGGTGGCCGGCGGCATCAAGCCCGCTACCGTCCAGCAAGTCGTCAAGGCAGGCGCTAACATCGTCGTGGTCGGTGCCGCCATCTACAGCGCGCCTTCTCCGGCTGCCGCTGCACAAGAAATCCGCAAGCTGGTCGATGCCGTTGGAGAGGAGAGCGGCGGCTTGTTCGGTTGGCTCAAGAAACTGTTTGGCTAAGGTAACCCTGAAGGACTATTGCGAGCAGCTTAAAGGCTGCACGCACGAAGCGAAAACGACCAAGACATAACATTCAGAGGTTTCTTAATCCAGTCCACTGGGCTTGGAACGTGCATTCATGGCCTCGGGCTTCCCGAGGCCATTTCGTTTGAAAAAGTCATACCGGATCATAGGCCTTACATTTTGCTTGCACCAGATGTTGACCAACCGGTCGGTCAGACAGCATAATAATCTTACTTGCAATTTTGACTTGTGACTAAGCACGAACATGACTGTCCGTTCACTCAGCCCAGAAACTGCCGATCCCTGCACCGCCAGACGGATCCTGGCCGCTGCAGAGGCCTTGTTCGCAGAACAGGGATTCGATGCGGTGTCGATGAGTGCCATCGCCGAGCGCGCGGGTGTCAGCAAAGCCAACATTTTTCACCATTTCAATTCCAAAAATGCGCTCTATCTGGCCGTCCTGAACCACGTCTGCGAAGAATCACGCGCCCGCGTCGACCTGCTGGAACAGGCGCAAGGCAGTTTTAGGGAACGCCTAACCCAGTACGCCGCCGCCCATCTGCGTGGACTGCTGGAACATGATCAGCTGACCCGGCTCATCTTGCGCGACGTGTTGGAGCATGGGCCAGAGCGTGGCAAAGTGCTGGCCGAGCAGGTATTTGGACGCAATTTCGCCAAGCTGGTGGACATCATCCGCAGCGGCCAGTCACGTGGGGAACTGCGTCCAGACATCGATCCCGCCATGGTCGCCGTGATGATGATCGCCGCCAATCTGTATTTCTTCCAAGCGAAGGACATTTTGCGTCACTTTGCGGACGTGGACTTCGCTGACGATCCACAACGTTACAGCACCAAGCTCCTTGATCTGATGCTGCATGGCATCCTGCCTTCGGAGAAGACTCCATGAAAAGATGGCTATGGATGATCGCCATGGCGACGCTATTATCGGCCTGCAACCGAAGCACACAAGACAAGGCGCCCGCCATTCCGCCTCAGGCCACACTCATTACGACGGCACAAGCACGAACCCAGTCACTGGAAATCCTCGAGTATACCGTCGGTACCTTGGAAGGCGTGGTCGACCCCAACCTCGCTGCTGAAGTCTCGGGTCGCGTGGCCCGGGTGTTGGCGCACGCTGGGCAAGAAGTCAAAAAAGGGCAAGTGTTGGCCATTCTGGATGCCACGGATTACGCTTTGCAGAGGCGCGAGGCCCAGGCCGAAATCGGCCGCATCGAAGCCCTGTTGAACAACCAGAGCAAGATCGTCGAGCGTCACCAGCGGTTGGTGCAAAAGAACTTCATTTCGCGCCATGCGCTGGACGATGCTTTGGCGCAGCAAGCTGCCCTACGCCAGCAGCTGGAGGGCGCCAGGGCACAACTGGCCACCATCGATCACAATAGCGCCAAGACACGCGTGATATCGCCTATCGACGGGCGGGTGGAAAAGCAGATCGTCGCCGTCGGCGATTTCGTCAAGGTGGGAGATCCCCTGTTCCAGCTCATAGGCATGCAGCGGTTGCGCGCCCACCTGCCATTCCCGGAGAGTGTTGCTGCCAGGCTGAGTCCTGGTCAGACAGTACGCCTGTCCACACCGACGGTCCCCGACCAAATCTTCACCACCACCATCAAGGAAATCAGGCCGCTCATCGGCTCGGGGAGCCGTGCCGTGGATGTGATTGCCGATGTGGTAGACCAGCCCGGCTGGCAGCCCGGTGGCAGTGTCAATGCCACGGTGGTGCTGGGCGAACGCCCGCAAGCTGTAGTGGTTCCGGAAGCGAGTGTCGTGCTGCGGCCAGCAGGGGAGGTGGTGTACGTAGTCCAAGGCAAGACCGTCAGCCAACGCATCGTCAAAACCGGTTTGCGACAGCATGGTCTGGTGGAAATCACCGAAGGGCTGTCCGCCGGCGAAACCGTGGCGGTGGATGGCGCCGGCTATCTGACCGACCGCGCGGCAGTGACCCTTCAGCCCAATCCTGCCCGATGACACTGCCTGAACTTTCCATCAAGCGCCACGTACTGGCGTTCATGCTGTCTGGAGTGCTGGTACTGTTCGGCATCATCAGCTACCAGCGCATCGGAGTGGACCGCTTTCCTTACATCGAATTCCCGATCATCTCGGTGACCACCACGGAAAAGGGCGCCAATCCAGACATCATCGATGCCAGCATCACCAACGTCATCGAAACCGCGGTAAACAGTGTGCCGGGCATCGAACATATCCAGTCCACTTCCAGCCCTGGTGTCTCGGTAGTGACCATCACCTTTAGTCTGAACAAAAAAGTCGATGTGGCTTTTAATGAAGTGCAGGCCAAAGTCAATCAGGTACTACGTCGGCTGCCCAAAGACGCCGATCCGCCAGTGGTGGCCAAAGTGGAGACTGGCGCCAGCCCCATCATGTGGCTGGCACTCGGAGGTGATCGTACCCAGCAGCAGCTCAATCAATACGCCCTCAACGTGCTCAAGAAACGACTGGAAACCATCGATGGCGTGGGGGAAGTACGCCTGGGTGGCCGCCGCGATCGCACCATCCGCGTCAATCTGCTGCCTGAGCGCATGGCGGCACTCAGCATCACGCCGCAGGATCTGCAAGCGGCTTTCGAAAAGGAGCACGTCCAGCTGCCGGGAGGCTTTCTCGTCGGTCAGAAAAGCGAATACCTATTCAAACTGGACATGGAATTCCACCGGTTATCCGATCTCGGCGACATGATCGTCAGCTACCGGGAAGGCGCGCCCATCCGGCTCAAAGATGTCGCCGAGATCGAAGACGGGCTGGGGGATTATCGTCAGCTGGCACGCTTCAATGGCAAGCGTACCGTAGGTCTGGGCATCGTGAAGATCGCCAATGCCAACACCGTGGCCATCATCGACGAGGTCAAACACAGGCTGGACAACGAGATTCGTCCTATGCTGCCCCCCGGCATGACCATCGAGATCGCCTCCAACGATGCACTCTACATCCAAGAGATGATCGACGCTTTGTTGGAACACCTGGTCGCCGGCACACTGCTCGCCGCGGCCATCGTCTGGCTGTTTTTACGCTCGGTGCGTTCCACCCTGATCATCGCCACTGCCATCCCGGTGTCCTTGATGGGAGCCATCGCCGTGATGTATTTCAGTGGCTTCACTTTCAACGTCATGACCCTGCTCGCCCTGTTGCTACTCATCGGGGTAGTCGTGGACGACGCGATCGTGGTCCTGGAGAACATTTTCCGGCATCGTGAGAAACTCGACCCCGACCCCATCAGTGCAGCCTTGAACGGCAGCCGCGAGGTGGTGTTCGCGGTGCTGGCCGCCACGCTGTCGCTGGTCTCCATTTTCGCGCCCGTCATTTTCATGGGCGGCATCATCGGCCAGTTTTTCAAGTCGTTCGCCGTCGTCGTGACCTTCGGGGTGCTGGTTTCGCTGTTCGTCTCGCTCACGCTGACGCCCATGCTGTGTTCACGCTATCTGAAGGTCAGCGCCCGCCACGGCCGCTTTTATCATTTCTTCGACAAAATGTTTTCGGGCATGGATCGCCTTTACCACTCGCTGCTGGCCCTGTCATTGCGCCACCGCTGGAAAGTCGTTCTGATCACCCTGGTTACGGTGGCATCGAGCGCCTGGTTCTTCCAGCAGGTGAAAAAGGAGTTCGTGCCAGAAGAAGACGAGGGACGCTTTATCGTCTATCTGAAAACACCGCTTGGCGCCAGTATCGACTACACCAATACGCGACTGATGGAAATCGAGAGGATTCTCGGCCAGCATCCGGAAATCGCCACTTACTTCACGGCCATCGGCATCGGCCAGACCGGCCAGGTCAACCAGGGATTTGCCTACGTCCGTATGCAGGATCGCGACAAGCGCAGCATACGCCAGCAGGACACGCTGAAACGGTTGCGTGCCGAGTTTGCCCGGATACCTGGCGTGCGTGCATTCCCGGCACCCGTTCCCATCGTCAGCGGCCAGCGCGGGGATCCCCTGCAGTTCAACCTGTCCGGCCCCAACCTGGGTCAGGTGGCCAGCCTGGCCCAGCAACTGCAGCAGAAACTGTCCGGCATCCCCGGCATGGGCAAGGTCGACCTCGACATGCAGCTCGATCTGCCGGAGCTGGTGATGCAGCTCGACCGCACGCGCGCTGCCGATCTTGGCCTGTCGGCGCAGGATGTGGCTTTCGCGCTCAACATGCTGACCGGCGGCATCGATATCGCCAAATACAACGACGAACCGGGGGATGGGGAAAGATACGACATCCGCATCAAGGCCAAGGAGGGCGCTTTCAGCCAGCCGGCCGACCTTTCCAAGATCTTCCTGCGTAGCCGCGACGGCAGCATGGTGCGCCTGGACACCGTGGCCAGCTTCAAGCCCACCCTGGGTGCCGCCGTCATCGGCCGCTTCGACCTGCAATATGCCGCCAACTTTTTTGGCACGCCCACCCTGCCTCTGGGCGACGCGGTCAATCTCGTGCGCGAGGCTGCTGCCCCACTGCTGCCGCCGGGCTATACCATCAAGTTCGTCGGCCAGGCCGAAGAGTTCGGCAAGACCACCCGCTACATGACGTTCGCCTTCGCCATGGCACTGATCCTGCTCTACATGGTACTGGCCAGTCAGTTCAACTCGTTCCTGCAACCCCTGATCATCATGCTGGCACAGCCGCTGGCCATCATCGGTGGCGTGATGGCTTTGTGGCTGACGGGGCACACCCTCAACATCTTCTCCATGATCGGCCTGGTGCTGCTGATTGGCCTGGTGGCCAAGAATTCCATCCTCTTGGTCGACCTCACCAACCAGCGGCGGGCAGAAGGCATGGCGATCGATGCCGCCCTGCTGGATGCCTGCCCCATCCGCCTGCGTCCAGTGCTGATGACCTCGCTCACGATCATCCTCGCCCTACTGCCGGCCGCACTCGGTCTGGGTGCCGGCGCGGAAACCAACGGCCCGTTGTCGGTCGCGGTGATCGGCGGCATGCTGACCTCGACGCTGCTCACCCTGGTCGTCGTGCCGGCGGTCTATTCGCTGGCCATGCATGGCGTGGAGCGCTTCACTCGCCGATGATCTTCACCAAGACACGCTTGTCGCGGCGTCCGTCGAATTCACCGTAGAAAATCTGCTCCCACGGTCCGAAGTCCAACTGCCCGCCGCTGACCGCCACCACCACTTCGCGCCCCATGATCTGACGCTTCATGTGGGCATCGGCATTATCCTCGCCCGTATCGTTATGGCGGTACGCACTGACCGGCTCGTGCGGCGCCAGACGTTCCAGCCATCGCGCATAGTCATGATGCAGGCCGGACTCGTCGTCATTGATGAACACGCTGGCGGTAATGTGCATGGCATTGACCAGCACCAGCCCCTCGCGTATGCCGCTCTCCGCCAAGCACGCCTGCACCTCGGGTGTGATGTTGATGAACGCGACGCGGGTCGGGGTATTGAACCACAACTCCTTGCGATAACTCTTCATTTGCGATCTCCGAGTAAAATCATGGCTGGCTTGTAGTTGCATCTTGAGCGGTCGGTTCATGCTTTTTCAGCTCGAATCTGACCGCCCCCCGACGATTGGATGCCAGCTCCAGCCGATAGCCGTGTTGCTGCGCCTGTCTGGCCGCTTGATACAAGCCAATCCCCAATCCTGAAACGGAAGTCAACGGGACTTTGAATAATTTTTCGGCGACTTCGTCCGGGATCGGCGTACCATCATCTTCCACTGTCAAACCAAAATAATCACCCGTTTTCAGTGCAACGGAAATTTTCAAATCAAGCTGTGTCCGACGCTTCTCCAACGCATTTTGCAACAGATTGTCAGCCACGGTGTCGAACAAATCGGCCGGCAATTCGGAACCGGCGCTGATTTTGTCGGCTGTAAACGTGATCCCGGCGTCACGGTATCGCTGTCGCAGCTGGTTCCACCAGGTGATTGCATTCATGGAGGAAGATGGCTCGGGCTGTGGCGCCTGCAACTTGTCCAAAGTATTTCGCAGCCGCTGCGCAAGCTGAGGCAACTGACGTTGGATGAGGGCCACCAATTGCTGATGGTCGGTGTTGCTTGCATGTTCCACCGCACTGCACAACGTGTTCAGAGATTGCAACAAGTTCTTGATGTCGTGTGTCAGGCGAGCACCCGTCTCATGCACAGCCCGCAGATAAGCCTGATGGCGCATTTGTTCCTCGCGCATTTTGGCCACGTGGAACTCGCCGAGCAGCTGGGTCAGCAGTTTGATGTGCAACGTCAGTGCCGGGCTCAGCACGCTGCGTGCGAACAGCGTAAGGCGCAGTCCGTGATAGGAAAAGCTGGCCTTGTATGGCGACGATACGCCAAAATTCCCGCTCGCGGTTTCCGCCTGCCAGACGCCGCCGCTGACCCAGGGAAGCTGGGCGATCTCCTGCATGGCCGCATGCAGAAACTGGGAAGAAGATACCGTGGTTTCCGCCAGCATCGCGATCCGCTGCAGCCATTGCTCGAAAGGCATGCCCACGCTCATCAGATAGCGTGAAAACAGCTCGCCCAAACCTGAAAATCCCGCCCGGGGATTCCACAGCCAACTCAAAGCCACCAACACCGCTGCAATGACGAACGTGACACGCATCAACACGAAAGCGTAATCCTCGCGAGTCACCGTCGCGATGATGAAACTGCCCATGACCAAGATCACGGTCAACAAAAACAACAGCAGACTGTAAAAGAAATCGATCGAGGCCGCGGGAGCCTGAACTCGCTGTGCGCGAACGAACATTAGGACGAGTGGAACCCCTGGCAGCAAGTATTGCACAATCCATTGGGCATCCTTGACGTTATCCGTCAAATTGAGCAGATGTGGTTCCACCCACAGCAACAACAGGGTCAACAGATAACCGACCGCAACGAGGTGAGCCACGCGCTCGTATCGTGCATGGACGGAAAAAACCCGTCCTCCCAGCAAACCGATCAAACCCGCCAGCCAAAACGTGCAAAGCCACCATCCCTGGAGCAGCAGCAATACCCCTCCCCCCATGACGAACAGTATGGCGGAAACCCAACCCAGGTGCTGCTCGCCACGCCAGATCGGCTGCCAGATCAGGAATGCGCCGTAATGTACGAGTGTGAATACCGTCGTCCAGTGGCTTCCGAAGTCATACACCACCCAGAAGTGCAGGGTGAGCAGCATGACCCCCAACCCCCAGCGACGGGAGGAAAAATCAAGCCATTTGCCGTAGTGCATCGTTCATCCCCCCTGTCAGAGGCCCGTCGGTATTGTCGAGGTTTGGACTTTGAAATTCACGGGATGCCACCCCAAAGTGTAATATATCAGTTTTTTATCAATTAGTTAGGAATTTGTTGCAAAGGTGGCATCAATATTGCTTTTGATATGTCAGGTAATCCGTTTGTCACATAGGCAAGCGGCTGATTGGAATTGCAGAAAGGATAGCACAATGAAAAAACAATCCGGTTTCACACTGATCGAACTGGCCATCGTGCTGGTGATCATCGGCCTCTTGCTCGGTGGTGTGCTGAAGGGACAGGAGCTGATCAACAGCGCCAAGGTAAAAAACTTGGCGTCCGATTTCAGAAACACGCAAGTAGCGCTTTATGGCTACCAGGATAGGTTCAAAGCCATCCCGGGGGACGACAAACAAGCCAATGCGCATCTCGACCCGGCCAAATGTGGGACAACGTGTTTGGCCACGCCAGCCAGCACTTTGGGAAATGGCGTCATCGATGGGGAATGGAATGACCTGACCGACAAAGAATCATTCCGCTTCTGGCAGCATCTTCGGGTGGCAGGGTTCCTCCCCGGCGCTACTTTGACTACCGATATACAAGCGGATCCTCCCAAAAATACGGAAGGGGGCCGAATCGGTATCACGGGGGGAGCAACTCCTGTCATTACTGGCTTGAAAGGCACCTATAATTTCTGTTCGGCAGGCATCATCGGCAAATTTGCCAAACAGCTGGATTCCACGCTGGATGATGGCCACACCGACAAAGGTAATCTGATGGTTACGGCTGGCATTGCGGCAACTGGCAACACTGCACTTGCAGAAACTGATCCGAGCTGGAACGATGCCACAGCCTATACTGTTTGTATGGCATTCTGATCGAATATCGAATCACCGACAAAGCCCGCTTTTAGCGGGCTTTTTTAATTTTGTGGGTGAGGCGTCATGAACAAAAAAGGCAGCCTATGGCTGCCTTTTTAGGATGCGCAACTCGGACTTTACTTCACGATTTGCGCCAACTCACCCTTCTTGTAGCGATCCGCCATTTTTTCGCAAGGTATCGGCTTGATCTTGCTGGCCATGCCGGCAGAGCCGAAGGCCTCGTAACGCGCCTTGCAGATGTCTTGCATGGCCTTGGTGGCGGCGAGCAGAATCTTACGCGGGTCGAATTCCTTCTTGTTCTTTTCCTGACCGAGGAATTGGCGCATGGCACCGGTGGCGGCCAGACGCAGGTCGGTGTCGATGTTGACCTTGCGCACGCCATGCTTGATGCCTTCGACGATTTCTTCGACCGGTACGCCATAGGTTTCACCTAGGTCGCCGCCGTATTCCTTGATGATCTGCAGCCATTCCTGCGGAACGGACGAAGAACCATGCATCACCAGATGCGTATTTGGAATACGCGCATGGATTTCTTTGATACGACTGATCGCCAGCGTTTCTCCGGTAGGTGGCCGACTGAACTTGTAAGCGCCGTGGGAGGTCCCAATGGCAATGGCCAACGCATCCACCCCCGTGTTCTTGACGAAGTCCGCAGCTTGATCGGGATCGGTCAGTAATTGGTCGTGGGAGAGCTTGCCTTCGGCACCATGGCCATTTTCCTTGCCCGCCACAGCAGTTTCCAAGCTCCCCAAGCACCCCAACTCACCCTCCACGGAGACCCCCACGGCATGCGCCATGTCGACCACACGACGGGTGACATCCACGTTGTATTCATAAGATGAAGGGGTCTTCATGTCTTCGAGCAAAGAACCATCCATCATCACACTGGTAAATCCGGCGCGAATTGCCTGTACACAGATGGCGGGAGAGGCCCCGTGGTCATGATGGATGCAGATCGGGATGTCGGGATAGGCTTCTACTGCAGCGGCAGCCAAGTGACGCATGAAGTGTTCACCGGCATATTTGCGAGCCCCCACGGATACCTGCATGATGACTGGGCTGTCCACCTCGCTGGCCGCGCCCATGATGGCATGCACTTGCTCCATGTTGTTGATGTTGAATGCCGGCAAGCCATAGCCATTTTCGGCTGCATGGTCCAGCAGTTGTCGCAATGTTACGAGTGCCATGTCGTTCTCCTCCAAAGAAAAAATAACTCATGCCGGTCGGCGCTCTGCCATCCCCGGCCAATTGGACGTCATCGGTGTTCGCCTACCCTGACGATCTTGAGGGTGTTGGTCCCTCCGGGCTTTCCTATGGGCTCTCCAATGGTAAGCAAAATCAAGTCGCCATTCTTGACTGCGCCCCGCGAGCGCAATTCCTCCTCTGCATCATGCAGTATCTGATCACGATCGTCAACATTTTGCTCGAAGGGGTAGGGATGCACACCGCGAAACAAAGTCAGTTTGCGGCGCGTTTCTTTGACTGCGGACAATGCATAAATTGGCACCTGCGGGTAAGCGCGCGAGATCCAAATCGCAGTACTGCCGGATTCGGTGAGCGTCGCAATGGCTTTGACTTTGAGGTGTTGGGAAACGTAAACGGCCGACATCGCGATGGCTTCATCTATACGATGAAACACTTCCATGGCGCGGCGCATTACATGCAGTTCGTCTTCTTCGCTTTCGGCTTCCAGGCAAACACGATGCATCGCTTCGACCGCTTCCACGGGATACTTTCCAATGGCGGTTTCCGCCGAGAGCATGACGGCATCCGTGCCATCGAGCACGGCGTTGGCTACATCGGAAACTTCTGCCCGGGTGGGAATGGGGCTCGCCACCATGGATTCCATCATCTGGGTGGCCGTGATGACGGCTTTGTTATGCGAACGCGCCAAACGAATGATCTTTTTTTGCAAGCCCGGAATGACGGCATCTCCCACCTCCACGCCCAAATCACCCCGCGCTACCATGATGGCATCAGCGGCCTGAATGATCTCTTTGAGCGCAGCGACCGCTTCGGCCCGTTCCACCTTGGCGACGATGTGCGCCTTACCACCGGCTTCCTGTACCAGCCGGCGCGCCTCATATACATCGGCTGCACACCGAGGAAACGAAACCGCCACATAATCTGCTTCCAATGCCACAGCCGTTTTGATATCCGCCCGATCTTTCGCCGTCAGTGCCGCTGCGGAAAGCCCGCCGCCTTTACGGTTGATGCCTTTGTTGTCGGACAGTACGCCGCCCACTTTCACTGTACAATGAATTTCACGCCCTCGCACCGCGTTCACTGTCATCACGATACGGCCGTCGTCTAGCAGCAACACAGCGCCAGGTTCGACCTCATCCGGTAGGGTAGGATAATCTAGGCCAACACGTTCCTGATCCCCCAGGGGGCATTCGGCATCCAAAATAAAGGGATCGCCGGCGGATAACTGGATTTTGCCTTGTGCAAATTTCCCGATTCGGATCTTGGGGCCCTGAAGGTCACAAAGCACACCAATCGGGCGCCTCCGCTCCCAGGCAAGCGCACGCACCCGTTCGGCCAACCGTATGTGTTCCTCTGCCGTTCCATGTGAAAAATTGAGACGAACGACGTTGACGCCGGCATCTATCATGCGCGCCAGAACTTCTGGATCTTTGGAAGCGGGCCCCAGAGTCGCGACGATCTTGGTTTTACGTATGGCAGCCACAGTGGTTTCCTGAACGGATGCGCTTTATCTATCCTTTGGCGCGCTGTTCCAGGATATCGACCGCAGGAAGTTTTTTGCCTTCGAGAAACTCCAGGAAAGCCCCCCCCGCCGTAGAAATATAAGATACCTTGTCGTAGATACCGTATTTTTGGATCGCGGCGATGGTATCTCCACCGCCCGCCAAAGTGAATGCTTTGGTCTCAGCAATGGCTAGAGCGATTTTTCTGGTTCCTTCGCCGAATTGGTCAAACTCAAACACGCCCACCGGCCCATTCCACACGACGGTACCGGCGCTCAAGATAATATCGGCGATTTCCTGAGCACTTCTGGGACCGATATCGAAAATCATGTCGTCATCTGCAACGTCGTCAACGTTTTTCAATATCGCAGGCTCGTTGACATCGAACCGTTTCCCTACCATGACATCCACGGTAACTGGAATCGCCGCACCACGTGCGGCCATCTTGTCCCGCAATGTCTTGGCAATGGGGACCAATTCTTCCTCGCACAGAGACTTACCCACATTCTTGCCCATCGCCTTCAGGAAAGTGTTGGCAATGCCTCCACCCACCACCAGCTGGTCAACTTTTTCCGATAGGTTTTCCAGTACGGTCAGTTTAGTGGACACTTTGCTTCCACCGACGATGGCCACCAAGGGGCGTGCCGGGGCAAGCAAGGCTTTACTCAACGCATTAAGCTCATCTACCAGCAGCATACCAGCACACGCCACGGGAGCATACTGCGCTACCCCGTGCGTCGATGCTTCGGCTCGGTGAGCTGTGGCGAAAGCATCCATGACGAAAATGTCACACAGCGCGGCGTACTTGCGCGCCGTTTCCTCGGCATTCTTTTTTTCCCCCTTGTTGAAGCGGCAGTTCTCCAGCAGCACCAACTCGCCTTCCGCCACGTCGAAGCCGCCATCCACCCAGTCCCGCACCAGTCGCACCGGCTTGCCAAGCTTGGCGGAAATCACGTCCGCCACCGGCTTGAGGGAATTTTCCTCGGAAAAAACACCTTCTTCAGGACGCCCCAGGTGGGAAGTCACCATGACACGCGCACCTGCCTTCAACGCATACAGGATGGTGGGCATGGAAGCAATGATCCTGGCATCGGAGGTGACCTTGCCATCCTTGACCGGCACATTCAGATCAGCTCGAATCAGGACACGCTTGCCCTTAAGCTCCAGGTCAGTCATTTTGATGATGGCCATCTCCCCCTCCCTATGGCAGGAACCATGAACACAGCAGGCACGCGCTCCAAAGCCCGTCTTTGTTGTTACCGCTGGGTCAACGCTATGTGTCGCACCAGCCGCATCATGTTACAGGTATACCCATATTCGTTGTCATACCAGGCCACGACCTTGACGAAAGTGGGATCCAACATGATGCCGGCTTCAGCATCGAATACCGATGGACAAGTTTCGCCGATGAAATCGGTAGACACCACCTTGTCGTCGGTGTAGCCCAGTACCCCCCTCAGCTCACCTTCGGAGGCTGCTTTCATGGCCTTGCAGATCTCTTCGTAAGTCGCTTCCTTGTTGAGCTCACAGGTCAGGTCCACCACGGACACGTCGGAAGTCGGCACGCGGAATGCCATGCCGGTCAGTTTCTTGTTGAGCGAGGGAATGACTTTGCCCACCGCCTTGGCCGCTCCCGTGGAAGAGGGAATGATGTTCTCCAGGATGCCGCGTCCACCGCGCCAGTCCTTGTTGGATGGCCCATCCACGGTTTTTTGCGTGGCCGTGGCCGCATGCACGGTGGTCATCAGGCCGCGCTCGATACCAAAACTGTCATGCAGCACCTTGGCAACCGGCGCCAAGGCATTGGTCGTGCAGGAAGCAGCCGACACGATGGTTTCTCCGGCATAGGCGGTATGATTGACCCCATACACGAACATTGGGGTGTCATCTTTGGAAGGCGCAGACTGCACGACCTTCTTGGCACCCGCATCGATGTGCTTCTGGCAGGTTTCTTTGGTCAAAAACAATCCCGTGCATTCGACCACGATATCGGCGCCGACAGCATCCCATTTGAGGTTGGCAGGATCCTTTTCGGCGCTCAGACGAATGGTTTGACCATTCACGACCAGCTCGCTGCCATGGACCGAAACCTGGCCCTTGAAGCGGCCATGCACCGAATCGTGCTTGAGCATGTATGCCAGATAGTCCGGCTCCAGCAGATCATTGATGCCCACCACCTCGATATCCGAAAAATCTTGAACAGCAGCACGTAGCACCATGCGGCCGATACGACCGAACCCATTGATTCCCACCTTGATCGCCATGACCCCTACCCCATCACCCAGAGAAAAACACAAAGGGAGCCCGCGTACGTGGGCTCCCTTTTTCCAATACTAACTACCGCGTACGCTTCACATTCCGGATTTCACGACTTTCCACGTCTACAGAATGCTTTTTACCGTATTGACCACATTTTCGACTGTAAATCCGAAATGTTTCATCAACTCGCCCCCTGGAGCAGATTCCCCAAAGGTGTCTATCCCCACCACCGCGCCTTCTAATCCAACATACTTGCGCCAGTAGTCGCGCACACCCGCTTCGATGGCCACGCGCTTGATACCACAGGGCAAAACACTCTTACGGTAAGCCTCATCCTGGCGGTCGAACACGCTGGTACTGGGCATGGAAACGACACGCGCATTGATCCCCTGTTCGGCCAGCACTGCCTGCGCTTTCACGGCGAGATCCACTTCGGAACCGGTCGCGATCAGAACCACATCCGGTTTGCCACCGGGTGCTTCCGACAGGATATAACCTCCTTTGCGCACCAAGGCGATATGGGATTCATCATGTTTTTGCGGAGCTACATTCTGGCGGGACAACACCAGACTCGTCGGTCCGTCCTTCTGCTCGATCGCCGCGACCCAGGCCACCGCAGTTTCGAAGGCATCACCCGGCCGCCATACGTCCATGCGCGGGATATAGCGTAGGCCGGCAGTCGTTTCGACCGGCTGATGGGTCGGCCCGTCCTCGCCCTGCCCGATCGAGTCGTGGGTCAGCACGTAAATGACGTGTTGGCGCATCAGCGCAGACATACGCATGGCATTGCGCATGTAATCAGAAAACTGAAGGAAAGTCCCCCCAAATGGCAAAATACCCCCGTGCAGTGCCATCCCGTTCATGATGGCGGCCATCCCAAACTCGCGCACCCCATAGGAGATATAATTGCCTGGTTTTTTCCCATGCACGTGATGGCAACCATTCCAATTGGTTAGATTGGACCCGGTAAGGTCGGCAGACCCCCCCACGATTTCTGGCAATACTGGAACCAAGCCATTGATGGCATTCTGCGAAGCCTTACGGGTGGCGATGTTTTCCGCCTTGCCCATGACCTCTTTGATAAAAGCTTCGGCATGCGCTTTCCAATTGGCTGGCAACTCGCCCGCCATGCGGCGCTTGAATTCCTCAGCTTCGGCTGGATAGGCTTTGGCATATTCGGCGAATTTGTTGTTCCACTGTTCTTCCATTCCTTGGCCTTTGACACGCGCATCCCAACCTTCATAGACGTCCTTGGGAATCTCGAAGGGTGCATGTTTCCAGCCCAGAAACTCACGTGCAGCCGCGATTTCTGCCTCACCCAATGGGGATCCATGGCAGTCATGACTACCCGACTTGTTAGGCGCACCATAGCCGATGATAGTCTTGCAGCATATCAAAGAAGGCTTATCGGTATTCTTTTTGGCTTCCTGAATGGCCGCATCGATCGCCACCGGATCATGGCCGTCCACGTCACGCACTACATGCCAGCCATAAGCTTCAAAACGGCCAGCAGTATCATCGGTGTACCAGCCCTCGATGTGGCCGTCGATGGAAATCCCATTATCGTCCCAGAACGCGATCAGCTTGCCTAATCCCCAAGTCCCCGCCAAGGCACAGGCTTCATGGGATACACCTTCCATCATGCAGCCATCACCCAAGAAGCAGTAAGTATAGTGATTGACGATGTCAAAGCCAGGCTTGTTGAACTGGTGTGCCAACAGTTTTTCTGCCATGGCCATCCCCACGGCATTGGCGATACCCTGACCCAGCGGTCCAGTGGTCGTCTCTACACCAGGAGTGTAGCCATATTCTGGATGGCCTGGGCACTTGGAATGCAGTTGGCGAAAGCGCTTCAACTCCTCCATGGGCAAATCGTAGCCAGTCAGATGCAGCAGGGCATAGATCAGCATCGAGCCATGACCATTGGACAGTACGAACCGGTCCCGGTCGACCCATTTGGGATTGGCCGGATTATGGCGCAAATGATGATTCCACAAGACTTCGGCAATGTCCGCCATCCCCATGGGAGCCCCCGGGTGCCCAGAGTTCGCTTTTTGAACTCCATCCATCGCCAACGCGCGGATGGCATTCGCCAATTCTTTACGAGTCGCCATAATGAATTCCCATCCTTTTGGTTTTAAGTAAAGGGCTTCCTCCCTTGAATGGGTTCAGCCTGTCAAAATTCATGAAATCGGTTTTAGGAGTGTCGCTAGAGGCATTGCTACCCCCTGCAACACGCAAGCCCACATTGCAAGTCTGCTCGCATCGCACATCGCTCATCACGACATCCCGTGTGCATTTCATTCTGCTTGCCGTGGCCCTTGAAAATTGCGCCATGCTTGCAAACTGATTCATTATTGCCTACTTGGCCTCGTTGTGGCAATAGTTTCATTTCGTGATCCAATCAGCCCAAGCAGACAGTAAACCTGGGGTACGGGCGGCAACCGGAGATTTGCTCCAGACATTTCCACTCCAGAAATCTGCACTTTCAAGCGTCCTCATGCCCCCCCCTGCCTCCCGTAGAATCAGGCTGCCCGCAGCGTAATCCCAAATGGACTGATCACCATGCAAGGAAAGATCAATCCGCCCCGCAGCCAGATAACACCAACTTAGGGCTGCGGAACCAAAATTACGCTGGCTATGGTAAGGGGGCTGCGTGGCCAGACGTACTGCAAGAGACTTGGGCAATCGCTTGAAATCGACTTCGGCCAGCGCCTCCGACAGCATCCTATCCTTTTCCTGGATAAGCCGATATCGCCCATTCAGCATGGCCCCTTGTCCAATCGTAGCGCTGAACATTTCATCCAGTGCCGGCGCATAGATGACCCCCAATTCTGGCTTGCCTTCGCGCAAGAAAGCAACCGAAATCGCGAATTGTTCCAGCCCATTGGCAAAATTGGCCGTGCCGTCGACCGGATCCACACACCAAAGGCCCTCACCTCCCTGCTCCCAAGCCTCGCGCTGCTCTGAAAACGACATTTCCTCTCCCAGCAAGGGGTATGGAACCACTTCCTGCAGTACCTGCTTGAGCGCATTTTGGGTGAGTAGATCTGCTTCCGTCACCACGCTTCCATCCATTTTGTGTCGGCGTGCTACTTTCCTGAAGCATGGCATCAAGACGGTATCCCCCACATGACGGGTTGCATCGATCACCTGCTGCAGGCTGGGATATGCCATTAGCTTGCACCGATCCACTTGATGGAGCAGCCGATGGATGGAATCTGCTCTCGAGGTCCCTGGCCAGTTTCCGCAATGCGCTTCATTGCATTGAACAGATCACGCGTGCTTTGCGGTGCGGTTTCTTTACGGGATTCGTCAAAGCGTCCACGATACTGAAGCTCGAGGTTGGCGTTGAACCCGAAGAAATCGGGGGTACATACTGCACCATAGGCCTTGGCCGTGCTCTGGGTTGGGTCGATCAGATAGGGAAACGGAAAATCGAATTCCTTGGCGACGGTTTGCATGTTTTCGAAACTGTCTTCCGGATAGTCAGTCGGATCATTGGCGTTGATACCCACCGCATAAACACCCAATGTCCTGAGTTCTTTGAGGTCATTCACCAAGCGTTGCCGAATGGCTTTCACGTAAGGGCAGTGGTTACAAATGAACATGACTACGGTACCTTTGGGCCCACGGACATCAGCCAGACTATACGTTTTTCCATCTACCCCCAGCAGACTGAAATCGGGGGCCTTCCATCCAAAATCGCAGACTGGGGTTTGCAGACTTACCATGGCATCTCTCCTCCACCATACTACAATGTGAAAAGTGTATCGATTCTAGCATTCAAAAAGGCCACGCCGTCCCATGCTCTCACCACGATTTTTCTGTCCAGACAATCTTGCGCCAGGTGCCGTCATTTCACTTCCTGACGGTGCCGCACACCATGCCTGCAAAGTATTGCGCCTTAATGCAGGAAGCCAAATCGTTTTATTCAATGGGGATGGCAACAACTACCCAGCCATACTCACGCACCTATCCAAAAAAGGCGTCTGCGCCAAAATCACGGAATGCCACCCAGCGGCGTGCGAATCTCCTTTAAATGTCACACTGGCTCAAGCCATTTCTTCTGGCGACCGTATGGATTTCACACTGCAAAAGGCCGTAGAGCTGGGTGTCAACCAAATTCAGCCCCTTGCCACGGAGCGTAGCATCGTCAAACTCTCTGATGAGCGCGCAACAAAGCGGCACCTGCATTGGCAGAATGTCGTGATAGCCGCTTGCGAACAGTGTGGCCGCGCAGTCGTGCCCACCGTCCATGTGTCTACGACTTTGTCCTGTTGGTTGGAAACCTTGCCCGAATACGCGTTAAAAATCATGCTATCACCGACCGCTCACCAAACCTTGCATGATGTACCACCCCCCCGGGGCGCCATTTGCCTACTGGTGGGTTGTGAAGGTGGGTTTACGCCACATGAAATGTTAGCCGCGCAAAACAAAGGTTTTTTGCAAATACGGCTCGGGACACGTGTCTTGCGCACGGAAAGCGCTGCTTTGGCCGCACTGGCCGCCATGCAAGCCTTATGGGGCGATTTTTAATTTGCATATTACGCAGAATAATTTTATATTCTGCGTTATTTTCATATAAACGACCATGCCTTTAGGACATGTCATTCGTCAACGCCGCAAGGCTTTGGGGTTGACTCTGCAACAACTCGCCGCTCGTGTTGCCACGGATACGGGAAACTTGTCACGTATCGAGCGGGGGTTACAGGGCATATCGGAACCCATGTTGATGCGGATATGCGCTGCGCTAAACTGCACGCCAGCCGCCCTTTATCAGGATTGCGACACATCGACGAAATTCAGTGGCGAAGGCCCATCCCTTCAGGTGCAAGCCTTCGTGCGCTGGTTTCGCTCCGTTGCACCATATATCCACGCTTTTGGCGGACGCACCTTCGTCATCGCGTTCGGCGGTGAGGTGGTCGAAAGTGGACAATTCGTCGCACTGGCGCATGACCTCAATCTACTGGCCAGTTTGGAAGTGCGTTTGGTCTTGGTTCATGGGGCCCGCCCCCAAATCGAATCACGGCTCAAGCGCGCGGGAATTGCCTCACATTACGCTGAAGGATTGCGTATCACCGATCGGGCCACCATGGAAATCGTCAAAGAAGCCAATGGTGCGATTCGGGTCGAAATTGAAGCACTTTTGTCGATGGGGCTGATCAATTCGCCAATGGCAGGAGCGGACATCCGGGTTGCCAGCGGCAATTTTGTGACTGCTCGACCCATGGGGGTGCGAAACGGTGTCGACCTGCAACATACTGGCGAAGTGCGTAAGATCGATGCAGTAGGGATCCGCAAACGCTTGGACGATGGTGAACTGGTATTACTGTCTCCGCTCGGCTACTCTCCCACGGGGGAAGCATTCAACCTGACTCTCGAAGATGTCGCCGCGAGTACTGCGATCGCTCTCGACGCCGACAAATTGATTTTTTTGATGGATTCTGCTGGCGTTTACAATGCGCGTGGAGAGCTCTTGCGCGAAATGACGGTAGAAAAAGCACGCAATCTTTTGCGTCATACGCAAGGAGCAAATGCCGTCAATATCACCGAAGACGTTCGCTATTATCTGCCAGCCGCCATTCGTGCGTGTGAGCATGGTGTCGCACGCACCCACTTGATCTGTCGTCATACCGATGGAGCCATCTTACAAGAACTCTTTACTCATGAAGGAATTGGCACCATGGTGACGGAAATGCCGCTCGAATCCATACGACAGGCGGAAATTCGGGACGTTGGTGGCCTCCTGCAGCTGATTGAACCGCTGGAGGCCGAAGGAATCCTGGTGAAACGCGGGCGCGAACGTCTGGAGATGGAAATCAACCATTTCTATGTCATGGAGCATGACAACCTCATCATTGGGTGTGCTGCCCTTTATCCTTTTTCCAGTTCTAGCCAAGCAGAATTGGCCTGCATGGCGATACATCCAGATTTTCGAGGAGCAGGCCGCGGTGACCGCTTACTCCGCTTCTGTGAAATGGAAGCGGCTATACGTGGTATCCATACTTTGTTCGTGCTGACAACGAGAACCGCTCACTGGTTTATAGAACGTGGGTTCGTCGAAACTGGAATCGATGCGCTTCCCAAAGAACGGCAGCAGTTGTACAACTATCAACGTCGATCCAAAGTCTTCGTGAAGCATTTGCAGCAGACGAAAGTCACCGAAAGATGACTCATGGCATCGCCATGGCCTTTACCTCAGCCAACGGCGCTGAAGCTGTAGTTTGTCCCTTTCCTGTTTCCATCATCCCTTGAAATGGCGCCCATAATCTCCAATTAAGTGTATAGCGGAACGAACCGCCGATTTGGATCGAGTCAACCCATCGAAAGGAGAAAACATATGGCCAACATTTCCCGCTATGACCCATTCCAGATTCCCACGCTGGAACCATTCGATGAAATATTCAAAGGCTTTTTCCGACCCGTACGCCTGGAAGGCCTGCCGGATGTCCAGATCAAAATGGATGTCAAGGAAGATGATAAAGGCTATACCGTTCACGCCGAGCTACCTGGAGTCAAAAAAGAAGACATCCATGTAAGTATCGATGGCAACCAAGTTTCCATCAGTGCCGAAGTCAAACAAGAAAAAGAAGTGAAAGAGGGTGAAAAGGTACTGCGCTCGGAACGGTTCTACGGAAAGGTAGCGCGCAACTTCTCGCTTGCCAGCGAGATTGATGAAAACACGGCTCAGGCCAAGTATAACGACGGCATTTTAGAGCTGTATCTACCCAAAAAGAATGTGGCAGCCCGCAGAAAACTGACCATCAGTTAAGTACTGCATATGGTTGAAACGGCCCCATGAGGGCCGTTTCTTCTTTGTTCTCGAGCGGCTCAAACTACATCGGTACTCTGCAAACGGTTTCAAATCCAGATAAAATGCAAAGCATTCCTTGCTAAACGAATCTATTCCATGCTCTCACAAGCTACCGCGGCTCAAAAAGCCCAAACACTTTCGGAGGCGCTGCCCTACATCAAGCGTTTTTTTGACAAGACCATCGTGATCAAGTATGGCGGCAACGCGATGACAGATCCTCATCTGAAGGACTGTTTCGCCCAAGATGTCGTGTTGCTCAAACTGGTCGGTATGAACCCGGTGGTAGTCCATGGCGGAGGCCCTCAGATCAACGAACTGCTTGACAAGCTGGGGAAAAAAGGAGAGTTCATCCAAGGGATGCGCGTCACCGACGAAGAAACCATGGACGTAGTCGAAATGGTATTGGGTGGCCAGGTCAACAAAGAAATTGTCAATCTCATCAACCGTCATGGAGGTAAGGCAGTTGGTCTGACGGGGCAGGATGGCAATTTCATCCGTGCCAGAAAACTGCTCATGGAAGACAAAGAATCACCGGGCGGGTTCATTGATATAGGCCAAGTCGGGGATATCACCAGCATTGACCCAAGTCTGATCGCCTTCCTAGACAGTGGCGACTTCATCCCGGTCATCGCGCCCATCGGCGTCGGTGCGAACGGTGAAACTTACAACATCAACGCAGATGTCGTTGCTGGCAAATTGGCAGAAGTCTTGGGAGCAGAAAAGCTCATCCTGCTCACCAATACTCCTGGTGTTCTGGACAAAAATGGCAATTTGTTGACGGGTCTGACAGCCAAGGAAATCGATGCCATGTTTGCCGATGGTACGATTTCTGGTGGCATGCTGCCTAAAATCAGTTCTGCCTTGGATGCTGCGCGCAGCGGCGTGCGCTCCGTGCACATCATCGATGGGCGGGTCGAACATGCATTGTTGCTAGAAGTACTGACCGATGAAGGCGTTGGCACCATGATTCGAGCAAAATAGTCGTTCACCATGCGCAGCATTCGCAAGAGGAGACAATACGTTAAGAGACACATGCATGTGCCAAGAAACGCTCCCGATGCGGCCATCTCTGTTTCCTCGTCAATGTGGATTTTAATGTATCAAACCCTCTTTTAAAGGTACCTTGCCCAGACAGAGCAACTGCTGCTTATGTGAGAGGATGCCCATGGCAACCAAATCCGGCGAAAGAAAACAGCAAATATTGGAAGTCCTGGCCAAAATGCTGGAGTCTCCCAAACATGAAAAAATTACCACAGCAGCCCTGGCGGCTCGGTTAGGTGTTTCGGAGGCCGCACTTTATCGGCATTTCGCCGGTAAAGCGCAGATGTTCGAAGGGCTGATTGAATTCATCGAACAAAGTTTGTTCGGACTAATCAATAAAATTATTGGGGAAGAACAAGACGGTCAGCGCCAAGTACGCCGGATACTGACCGTCATGCTGCTATTCGCCGAAAAAAATCCCGGTATGACCCGGGTACTCATTGGGGACGTCCTCGTCAACGAAGACGAGCGCCTTCAAGCCCGTATCAATCAGCTCCATGACCGGATCGAATCCACTCTCAAACAAAGCCTGCGCATCGCAGCAACCCAACGGCCCCAAAAACTAGACCCGCAATCTCAAGCCAATCTCCTGATGAGCTTTGTCACTGGACGGTGGCACCAATTTGCCAAAAGTGGATTCAAACGCAAACCCACAGAGTATTTGCAGCAACAACTTGCTCTACTGGATGGGCTAGAACCTGATTTCTCAACCATGTGATATTGAAATGGCTGTTTGTGGTTCTGGCGCTTGGGCACCCACACCCTGTCCTCGATCATCCATTGCCGCAGGGTTTCCACCGAGCGAGTAAGGCCACGAAAGCGCGTCAGATACTCAAGGCCAGGGAGGACCGAAATCGGCCTAGCGGCTGCGCACGAACGCCACAACCGCCTTCCGTCCCGCTTGCCCGACGCGCCGGTTCGAAGGCCGGCCACACCGTCGGCTCACGACCCCTGCCACACCTTCGCGCTCGTAACGCCTCATCAGCCTCCTGACCTGCCGCATCGTCAGCCCCAAGACCACCGCCCCCTGTCGCTGACTGATCGCCCCCTCCTTGATCCACTCCAGCACCTTCAGCCGCTCGATCTCCCGCTTGCTCATCTCGATCCGCTCCTCCATGGCTTCCTCCGCTCGCTACACCAAAAGCGGACATTTCTAACTTGCCAGAAGCGAACATTACTATTTTGCTCTTACAGAATTTCAATCTCTGGTTGACATTAAGATTTAATTTTTGCTATAGTTTTACTTCTCGACACGATATGTCGTTGACGGGCGCGGGGTGGAGCAGTCTGGCAGCTCGTCGGGCTCATAACCCGAAGGTCGAAGGTTCAAATCCTTCCCCCGCAACCAGGACCGTTCTTTAACAATTTGGCAACTGACGGATGTGGGTGTTTGTGGGTGAGCCAAGGTATCTGACGAGGAGTTAGGTACTTTAAGGTTATGGCTTGAGGCGCTCACATCTGGAATGGGTGATGGAAGGTTTTGAGGACCTGAA
>JANZZG010000057.1 GCA_026419515.1 Methylophilaceae bacterium | reverse complement strand
TTTTGATGAGCCTGGCGCATTACGAATGGGTGGAACTGGCCGTGGCCACCTCGGATGCCACGCCTGCGGCGCACGATCCGCAGGGGGATTGGCTGGAGGGCCGGCCGGTGCTCGCGCCCGCGCTCATGCTGCTGCGCTACGCCTGGCCGGTGCACCGGATTTCGCCGCGCTTTCAGCCGAAAGTGCCCCTGAGCCAGCCGGTGCATCTGCTGGTGTTCCGCGATCGGCGGGATGCGGTGCGTTTCATGGAGCTTGCCCCAGCCAGTGCCAGGCTGGTTGGTCTCTTGCAGGAAGGCCGGCTCACCGGCCGTCAGGCACTGGAGCGGGTGATGGAAGAAATGTGCCTTTCGCATCCCGAGCAGATGTTCCAGGCGGGCCGGCAGCTGCTGCAGATGCTCAAGGCTCAGGGAGTTTTGTGGGGAGTAAGTAAGGTTTGAGTTGGGCATCCGATTCCTGGATGTGCTGGGTCCACCAATCGTAGTTGAAGCGGCTGATTTCCTCCATGTCGATAATGCCGTTGGGTGCACTCATCAACAGCTCGGTTAATTTTGCAAAATATTGGAGGTGTTCGGATTTATGTTGCTCTAGTTGTGGATAATGATAATGCTCCAATAGCCGCTCCTCAGTGGCGAAATGTTCTGTCGCGTATTTCATCATGTCATTCAAAATCAGACGGAATTGTAGCCGGGCAATTCGCTTGTCTTTCAAGGCAGCGCATTCCAATGTCTCTTGGCATAGGTCAAGCAGCCGTTTGTGCTGGCTGTCGAGTAGCGCCTCGCCTAACCGGTAGCACTGTTCCCATTTCAATGTTGAATTTCCTACTTTTTTGTCCTGATTTAAAGCCATGGCGTGAGTAATTTCCCATTTCGACAACTCTTCGAAAATTTTAAGCGGAAGTCAAAAGTAGGCTAAGTAGCCATGACCGGCCGCTGACTATGGGCAATCCCACCCAAGATCCCGTCAGGATATCCTAGTAATATTACGCAATTAAATCCAGCAAACTCCATCGCGAGTTGCACATCAAGGGACCATGCCGTCAGCGTTGGCCGAGCCTGTCGTGATAAAATCCAACATTTTTAAGCAGCCAAGACCATTCGAAAATGGACCAGTTCGCCAAGGAAACCCTTCCCATCAGCCTGGAAGAAGAGATGCGCCGTTCCTACCTCGATTACGCCATGAGCGTGATCGTGGGACGCGCGCTGCCGGATGTGCGGGATGGCCTCAAGCCCGTACATCGCCGGGTGTTATATGCGATGCACGAGCTCAACAACGACTGGAACCGACCTTACAAGAAATCCGCCCGCATCGTCGGTGATGTGATCGGTAAATACCATCCACACGGAGACATGGCGGTGTATGACACCATCGTGCGTATGGCACAGGATTTCTCCTTGCGTTACACGCTGGTCGATGGGCAAGGTAACTTCGGTTCGGTGGATGGCGACAATGCGGCGGCGATGCGTTACACCGAAATCCGCATGGCGCGGATCGCCCACGAGCTGCTGGCCGACATCGACAAGGAAACGGTCGATTTCGGTCCTAATTACGATGGGTCGGAACGGGAGCCCCTGGTGTTGCCGGCCAGGATCCCCAACCTGCTGATCAACGGCAGCGCCGGGATCGCCGTCGGCATGGCGACCAACATTCCGCCACACAATCTGGGCGAGGTGGTGGATGCCTGTCTGGCGCTGTTGAAGGACCCTGAACTGGACGTGGAGGCGCTGATCGAGATCATTCCCGCCCCGGATTTTCCCACCGCCGGCATCATCTACGGCACTGCCGGCGTCAAGGAAGGCTACCGCACCGGTCGCGGCCGCTGTGTGATGCGCGCGCGCACCCACTTCGAAGAGATTGGCAAGGGCGACCGTCAGGCGATCATCATCGACGAACTGCCTTACCAGGTGAACAAGAAGTCGCTGATCGAGAAAATCGCCGAGCTGGTCAACGACAAGAAGCTCGAGGGCATCTCGGACCTGCGCGACGAGTCGGACAAATCCGGCATGCGGGTGGTGATCGAGCTCAAGCGTGGCGAAATCCCGGAAGTCGTGCTCAACAATTTGTACAAGCAGACCCAGCTGCAGGAAACCTTCGGCATGAACATGGTGGCGCTGGTGGATGGACAGCCGCGCCTGCTGAACCTGAAACAGCTCCTGGAAGCCTTCTTGCGTCATCGCCGGGAGGTCGTCACGCGTCGCACCGTGTTCGAACTGCGCAAAGCGCGCGACCGCGGCCATGTGCTGGAAGGCCTGGCGGTGGCACTGGCCAATGTGGATGAGATGATCGCCATCATCAAGGCGGCGCCGACCCCGCCGGATGCCAAGCGCGAACTGATGGCGCGGCCCTGGAAATCCCCAGTGGTGGAGGAGATGCTGAAACGCGCCGCGGCTGAGGCCTCGCGTCCGGAGGGGCTGGACGAGGCCTACGGTCTCAAGGACAAGGGCTATTTCCTGTCGGACACCCAGGCGCAGGAAATCCTGCAGATGCGCCTGCAACGCCTGACCGGGCTGGAGCAGGACAAGATCGTCAACGAATACCGGGAAGTGATGGACCTCATCACCGACCTGCTCGACATCCTGGCCAAGCCGGAGCGTGTCACGGCGATCATTGCCGAGGAGCTTGCTGCGATCAAGCAACAATTTGGCGACAAGCGCCGCAGCGAAATCGAGCCGAACGCACAGGACATTTCGCTGGAAGACTTGATCGCGCCGGAAGACGTCGTGGTGACGTTATCGCACACTGGCTACATCAAGTCTCAACCATTGTCCGAATATCGGGCGCAGCGGCGCGGTGGACGCGGCAAGCAGGCGGCGGTGACCAAGGAAGACGATTTCATCGACAAGATGTTCGTCGCCAATACCCACGACTATATCCTGTGTTTTTCCAGCCGTGGCCGCGTCTATTGGCTCAAGGTCTATGAAGTGCCGCAGGGCAGCCGTACCAGTCGCGGCAAGCCCATCGTCAACCTGTTCCCGCTGGAGGAAGGCGAGAAGATCAATGCCATCCTGCCGGTCAAGGAATTCGACGCGCATCACTATGTATTCATGGCGACGGCACGGGGGACGGTGAAAAAGACGGCGCTGACCGAATTTGCCAACCCACGCCGTTCGGGCATCATCGCCATCAATCTGGATGAGGGTGATTATCTGATCGGGGCAGAAGTCACCAACGGCACCAATGACATCGTGCTGGTGTCGGATGCCGGCAAGGCAGTGTGGTTCGACGAAGAGGAAGTGCGCCCCATGGGACGTGCTGCACGTGGGGTGCGGGGCATGAGGCTCCAACCCAATCAAAAGGTGTTGTCGCTCTTGATCGCCGAAAACGACCAACAGAGCGTGCTGGTCGCCACCGAAAACGGCTATGGCAAGCGGACGGTGTTGGCCGATTTCCGCCATTCGGGACGCGGCACGCAAGGCGTGATCGCCATCGCTACTTCGGTGCGCAATGGGAGGGTGGTGGCCGCCAAGCTGGTGCAAGATGACGATGAAGTCATGTTGATCACCACCGGCGGCGTGCTGATCCGTACCCGTGTCAGGGAAATCCGTGAGCTAGGGCGTGCCACCCAGGGCGTGACCTTGATCAATCTGGGTGAAGGTGAAAAGCTGTCGGGGATGGAAAAGATCGTCGAAACCGACGACAATGAATGACCTCGAGAAAGGAATGCCGGGCATGAGGCAGATCTACAATTTTTCCGCTGGTCCAGCAGTGCTGCCCAAGGAGGTCTTGCAGCAAGTGCGGTCGGAATTGCTGGATTGGCATGGCTGCGGCATGTCGGTGATGGAGATGAGCCATCGCGGCAAGGAATACATGGCCATCCAAGCCGAGGCCGAGGCGGATTTGCGCGACTTGATGGAGATCCCCGCGCATTACAAGGTGTTGTTCCTGCAAGGGGGGGCCTCCAGTCAGTTCGCCGCGGTTCCGATGAACCTGTTGCGTGGCAAGACCAAGGCGGACTATGTCAATACCGGGGAGTGGTCGAAGAAAGCGATTGCCGAAGCCAAGCGGTATTGTGAAGTCAACGTGGCCGCCAGCTCCGCTGACAGGAATTTCAGCTACGCCCCGACGCAGGACCAATGGCGGCTCGATCCTGATGCGGCCTACGTGCATTACACCTCCAACGAAACCATCGGCGGCGTGGAGATTTTCTGGACTCCGGACACCGGCAAGGTGCCACTGGTGGCCGATATGTCTTCGCATATCCTGTCCCGTCCCATCGACGTGTCCAAATATGGCCTGATTTATGCCGGCGCACAGAAGAACATCGGCCCTGCCGGGCTGACCATCGTCATCGTGCGTGAAGATCTGATAGGCCAATCCATGCCGGGTACCCCGACCATGTTCGACTACAAGACACATGCGGACAACGAATCCATGTACAACACGCCGCCGACTTTTCCCATCTATGTGGCCGGTTTGGTGTTCAAATGGCTCAAGGCGCGTGGCGGATTGGTCGAAATGGAAAAGATCAACATCCGCAAGGCCGCATTGCTCTATGATTATCTCGACAGTACCGACTTTTACCATTGTCCCACTGCACGGGAAAACCGTTCGCGCATGAACATTCCGTTCACGCTCAAGGACCCGTCGCTGGACGAGGCTTTTCTCAAAGGCGCCCAAGAACGGGGCCTGTTACAACTCAAAGGACACCGGTCGGTAGGCGGCATGCGTGCCTCCATCTACAACGCCATGCCGGAAGAAGGGGTGCGAATGCTGGTCGAGTACATGAAGGAGTTCGAACAAAAAAACGGTTAGCCGCGTTCCTGCGGCAAGGGGGTGTCGTGATCAAGTATCGTATTTTGATCCTCAATAAGCTTGCCGTGCCTGGTCTCAAACGGCCACCCCCAGAACGATACGACACCGGTAGCGAGGTGGTCGGCCCTGATGCCATTCTGGTGCGTTCTGCTCCAACATGCTGGGGCAGATTTCGGGTAGCATGGCGGCGGCGGGCCTCAACATTCACAACATGGTCAACAAATCGCGCAACGAGATGGCCTATCTATACCCTGGTCGATTTGGATCGCGCCGTGCTTGAGGCGGGGGTGGACCGACTGTGTACCCTCGATGGGGTGCGCCAAGTAAGCACACTGCCCATGCACGATGCGCAATGAATGATTCCGATGAGCGAAGAACGACTCAAACAACTACGTGACCGCATCGACGCCATTGACGATGAGTTGCTGGCGCTGCTGAATCAGCGCGCGCAGCTTGCGCGTGACATCGGTAGTCTCAAGAATGACGGGCCGATTTACCGGCCTGAGCGGGAGGCCCAGATCCTGCGACGTGTGCTGGCGTCCAACCCCGGGCCGTTGTCTGGTGAAGCTGTGGCTGCCATCTTCCGTAGCGTGATGTCACAGTGCCGAGCGTTGGAAAAGCAGCTCACGGTGGCATTTCTCGGCCCGCTCGGTACTTATAGCGAAGAGGCGGCGCTCAAACAGTTCGGTGGACTATCCAGCCCGGTGCAGTGTGCTTCCATCGACGAGGTGTTTCGCGCGGTGGAATCAGGCCAAGTGGATTATGGTGTGGTGCCAGTGGAAAATTCCACCGAAGGGGCCATTGGCCGCACACTCGATCTGCTTTTGGCCGGTACGCTCAGCATCTGTGGCGAGGTGGCACTGCCGGTCCACCACAATCTGTTGTCGCGGGCGGTGGACAAGGCCGCATTGCAGCGCGTCTACGCCCATGCCCAGTCGCTGGCCCAGTGCCACGAATGGCTCAACCTGAACCTGCCGGGCGTGGCGCGGCAAGCAGTGGCCAGCAATGCCGAGGCGGCCCGGCTGGCTGCCGACGACGATCGGGTGGCTGCCATCGCCAGCCGGCGCGCCGGCGAGCTGTTCGGCCTTGGCCTGCTGGCAGAGAACATCGAGGACGACCCGCGCAATACGACGCGCTTCCTGGTGCTGGCCAATCATGACGTGGCGCCGTCGGGCAAGGACAAGACCTCGCTGGCGATGTCGGCGCGCAACGTGCCCGGTGCGGTTGTCCAGCTGCTTTCACCGCTGGCCGAGAACGGCGTCAGCATGACCAAGCTGGAGTCACGGCCGTCCCACACCGGGATGTGGGAATATGTATTCTTCGTGGATATCGAAGGTCACCGCAGTGATGCGCCAGTGGCGCGTGCGTTGGCGCAAATCGAGCAAAAGGCCACCTTCCTGAAAGTGCTGGGTTCATATCCCGTCGCCATTCCTTGATGGATTTGCCGTCGTGACCGATGATCGTGTTGTCAGTGGGAACGTGACCATGCTGTGCGACCTTGCGCCGCAGCATGTTCGCGCCATTGCCCCTTATCAGCCCGGCAAGCCGATCTCCGAGCTGGCCCGCGAAATGGGGCTGGAGGAATCAACCATCGTCAAGCTGGCCTCCAACGAAAACCCGCTGGGCACCAGCCCCAAAGCGATGGCCGCGCTACGGGCGGGGTTGGCGGATGGTGCGCGTTACCCGGATGGCAACGGTTACGTGTTGAAGGCAGCGATCACGCGGAAATTCGGCGTAGACCCCTCCCAGATCGTGCTGGGCAACGGTTCCAACGACGTGCTGGAACTGGCTGCCCGCGCCTTTCTGGCGCCCGGCACCCAGGCCGTGTTTTCGCAGCATGCCTTCGCGGTCTATCCGCTGGTGACGCAGGCGGTGGGGGCCACCGGCATCACGGTGCCTGCCGTGCACTATGGCCATGATCTGGAAGCAATGCGGGTAGCCATCACGCCTCAAACCCGCATGGTGTTCATCGCCAACCCCAATAACCCGACCGGTACCCTGTTGGGCAAAGTCGAACTGCGGGCTTTTCTGAGGGCCATCCCAACGCAGGTGTTGGTGGTGCTGGACGAAGCCTATGACGAATATCTGGCGGATGAACACAAGTCGGAAGCCATCGCCTGGCTGGCGGAATTCCCCAACTTGATCGTCACCCGCACGTTTTCCAAGGCCTATGGCCTGGCGGGGCTGCGCGTGGGATATGCGTTGGCACACCCGCAAGTGGCGGACGTCATGAACCGTGTGCGCCAGCCGTTCAACGTCAACAGCCTGGCGCTGGAAGCCGCTGCGGCGGCGCTGGAGGACGACGGGTTCGTGCGCCGCAGCCGCGACCTCAACGAGGCCGGGATGGCGCAAATGGTAGCCGGTTTCCGGCGGCTGAATTTGTCCTACATTCCCTCGTTTGGCAATTTCGTCAGTGTGCGGGTCGGCAATGCCGCCGCGGTATATCAGGGCCTGTTGCGGCAGGGAGTGATCGTGCGGCCCATCGCTTCTTACGGCATGCCGGAATATTTGCGGGTGAGCATCGGCCTGGAAACCGAAAACACCCGTTTCCTGGAAGCGCTAAAGACCGTGTTGGCCGAGGAGACCTCTATCTCCAGCTAAGTATCCTGACAAAGATGTGTTGCGCGGCGCATAGTGCGCAGCGACCAAGACGTCACAAGGCATTGGGCGAAGGTGTGACACCCCCCAGGTTGCGGCGTAGGCTTGCGTGAATGTAGCGAACGTTAAACTGCCACGCAGCGGCCGGAGTTCAAAATCCCGCAACACTCCCTTCTGGAGCACTTATTCAGGGGGCTCTAGGAAGGCAAGTCGGCATATAGGGCTTCGATCACTTGCTGGTAGCGTGCCAGTACCTGGTTGCGCTTGAGCTTGAGGGTGGGCGTCAGTAGCCCGTTTTCCACCGTCCATGGTTCGGACAGGAGTGCCACCCGGCGGATCTTGGCGTAGCCAGGAAAGGCGTGGATGCGCCGTTCGATACGGGCCAGAGCGAAAGCGCGAGCGCGTGGGTTTTGCAGTACGTCTGGCCATGGGTCGGGTAAGGGATGATCCTGGGTGGCTTCTTCCCACCGTTCGCGGTTCACTACTGCCAATGCCACCAGATAGCTGCGGCCTTCGCCGATCACCATGACTTGCTCGAACAATGGATCCACCAATATGGTGGCTTCCAGGTCACCCGGCGGCACTTTTTCGCCGTTGGAGAGCACGATGATCTCTTTGATGCGCCCTGTGATGAAAATGTGTCCTGCGGCGTCGATCCGCACCACATCGCCGGTATCCAGCCAGCCATCCTCGGTGAGGATGGCACGGGTGGCCTCGGGATTGTTCCAGTAACCCATCATCACATTGTCTCCTCGTACCTGCAATGCGCCATTGTTGCCGATACGAACCTCGACGCCAGGCAGAGGCTTACCTACGCTGGAAGGGACGTTGTCTTCCAGTCGGTTGACGCTGACCACTGGGCTGGCCTCTGTCAGGCCATACCCTTGCAGTATGGTGATGCCAAGGCCAATGAACACGCGCGCCGTTTCTGGAGGAAGTGCCGCCCCGCCAGAGACGGCAATGCGGATGCGCCCGCCCAGCCGGGCTGACAGCTTGTCCGCAACCAGCCGCCCGAGCAGTGGCCATAACAGATGGCTCGGCTTCCACGGTTGCCGTCCCTGCTGGTGTTCGAACCGGCTCAAGCCGACCTCCACCGCCAGTTCGAATAGCCACCGGCCATGGACCGATCCCTGGTCCAGTCTGCTGCGCAGGGCGGCATGGATGCGTTCATAGAGACGTGGTACAGACATCAGAATGGTGGGCCGGGTGAGGATCAGGTCTTCTTGCAGCTGTTGGAAAGAGCGCGCATAGGTGACCGTGGCGCCCGCCATCACCGGCAGGTAATAGCCCGCGGTGCGCTCGAAGGTATGCGAAAGGGGCAGAAACGACAGAAAGTGATCGCTCTCATAGACTTCGAAGCTATGCAAGATTCCCCGCAGGTTCTGCAGGATGTTGTGATGACTCAGCATTACCCCCTTGGGCCTTCCGGTGGTGCCGGAAGTGTAGATGATGGTGGCCAGCCGTTTCGGCTCGCTGTACAAATGCCGGAATTCGCCCCCTGTCGCTGGTAGCCACGCATCCAGCCCGCGCAGGCGGGGGTCGTCATCGCCTTCGGGAGGTGTTTTCAGCGTGACCACGCGCCGTAGGTCGGGCAGTGCAACGCCGGCCGCGTCGATGCTGCGCCAGTGCTCGGCACTGTCGATCAGCAACACGCGCGCACCGCAGTCCCGTAACACATAGGCCGCATTGTCCGGCCGGTCGGAAGTATAGAGCGGCACGGTCACCAGCCCCAATCCCAGTGCTGCCTGGTCGAACGCCACCCATTCCGGACAGTTTTTGAGCATGATGGCGACCCGCTCCCCCGCTTGCAATCCTTCCCGGGACAAGGCCGCCTGCCAGTGGGCGATTTTGGCGACCATTTGCGACCAGGTCAGGCTACGCCATTCGGATTGGAGAAGATCGAAATAGCGGTAAGCGACCTTATCCGGACTTCGTTGCGCACGCGTATGGAACAGACCATCGAGTGTGCTGGCCGATACTGGCGCCATCGTGTGATCGTACTGCTTGGCATGGAAAACTGCCATGGGTTGCCCGTTCGGAATGAAGGTCGGACCGTTCTATAATGCGTGCCCCATCATTGTACAAAAATCGATACATCCACGTGGAACTCCTTCGGTCTCGCAACAACCCGCTGTTCAGACAGCTCAAGAAACTCGCTACTTCATCCCGTGAGCGACGCAAAGTGGGGCAGACGTTGTTGGACGGTCCGCATCTGTTGGCCGCTTGTTTGGATGTCGGGCAGATGCCGCAGCGGCTGGTGGTTTCGGAAAGCGGGATGCGTGACGAAGAAATCACTGCCTTGCTGCAGCGTGCTGAAAGCGTTCCGCGTGTCATAGTGGCGGACGCCCTGTTGCGAGAGATTTCACCGGTGGAAACCCCTGTGGGGCTGTTGACGGTGATCGAAATCCCACGTCGGCAGGCCGCGGCCAATGCCGATTTCTGCTTACTGCTGGAAGGAATTCAGGACCCGGGCAACCTGGGTGCCCTATTGCGTTCTGCCGCTGCGGCTGGCGTACAGGCAGTCTGGCTGTCGGCAGGATGTTGCGATGCCTGGGCGCCCAAGGTATTGCGCGGTGGCATGGGGGCACATTTCGTCGTGGACATCGAAGAAAACGTCGACCTCCTCCAGCGAGTTGCGTCATTTCATGGCTTGACGGTGGCCACCAGCCTGGATGCGCCTCGTTCGCTTTACACGCTCGATCTGCGCGGGCCTGTGGCTTTCATGATCGGCAATGAAGGCGCTGGATTGTCACCGGCGTTGCAGGCGGCCGCCAGCGCGCAGGTGCACATTCCCATGCCAGGCCGTGTGGAATCGCTCAATGCAGCGGCTGCGGCGACGATCTGCCTATTTGAGCGGGTCAGGCAGTGTCACATGGACACGCCCCATTGAGGTGCGCATCAAGCACCATACTCGTGCGGGATGTCGGTCTTTGGCCTCGCCTCATGAGGCGGGACGCGGCATTCAGGTGTGGCATGAAACATGCTTGCGATCGTGTAAGCCGAATGTCGAACGAACCCCAAATCGCCCATGCACATGCTGCCTCCACCCGCTGAAGTGAGCCCAGAGCTGCATACGCTGCTGATGGACCGGGAGCGTATGCTGGACTCATTATTGAACCATCTTGGCGGCATGGTGTATTGCTGTCTGTACGATGCGTACTGGACCATGATTTTTGTCAGCCAAGGGTGTCTACAGCTGACCGGTTATGCGCCAGGCGACTTGCTCTACAATCGTAAGGTCTGCTTTGAGCAGCTCACTTTGGAGGAGGATCGCGAGCGGGTTCGCACCCGCATCGAAGAATCGTTGCGAACAGGGGAGCACTACGAGGTCGAGTACCGCATTCGCCATGCGGACGGGAGCGTGCGGTGGGTGTTGGAGCGGGGCGCACCCTTGTTCAATGAGGCTGGCGAAGTTCAGGCGCTGGAAGGCTTTATCGAGGACATCACGCGGCGCAAGCAGAGCGAACAAGCTGCGCTGCAGGCAGAGGCACGTTACCGGTCCATCTTCGAGAATGCGATCGAGGGTATTTACCAGACCACACCGGATGGTCAATACCTCAATTTCAATCCGGCATTGGCCCGCATCTATGGGTATGATTCCGTCGAGGAACTGAAGTCGGCCATCACCGACATCCAGAAACAGCTCTACGTCGATCCTGGCAAGCGGGGAGAATTCATCCGTTTGATGAGCCAGTTCGGACAGGTGACCAACTTCGAGGCGCAGGTCTATCGCAAAAACGGCGATATCATCTGGATCACCGAAAATGCGCGCGAGGTGCGCGACGAGGCAGGGAAACTGCTGTTCTACGAAGGCACGGTGGAAGACATCACCGCCCGCAAGAACTACGAACAGCAGATCGAGTACCAGGCCACCCATGACAGCCTCACCGGGTTGCCCAACCGCACCCTGCTCGCCGACCGGCTGCAGCAATACATCAGCCTGGCCGACCGTCATGGCGGAAAGCTGGCAGTGGCCTTTCTCGACCTCGACCAGTTCAAGCTGATCAACGACAGCATGGGCCACCATGCGGGCGACCAGCTTTTGCTCACCATGGCGGAGCGGCTTACCTCATGCGTGCGCGAATGCGATACCGTGGTGCGGCTGGGCGGTGATGAATTCGTGCTGCTGTTCCCCAATCTGCGTAATGTCGCCGACATTTCGGGCAGCATGCACCGCATTCTTGCTGCCGTATCCGAGCCCTGCCTGATCGACGGTCGCGAATTCGTGGTGTCCTGCAGCATCGGCATCAGTGTTTATCCCGAAGATGGGCGCGATCCGAACACCCTGCTCAAACACGCCGATACCGCCATGTACAAGGCCAAGCAGGATGGACGCAACAACTTCCAGTTTTATACGCGGGAACTGAATGCAGTACTGATGGAGCGGCTGGATATCGAATCCCGGCTACGCAACGCATTGGACAACCAAGAATTTCTGCTGCACTACCAGCCCAAGATCGATCTGCTGACTGGACGCATTTGCGGTGCCGAAGCCCTGATACGCTGGCAGCCACCTGGCAAGCCCATGGTGTCGCCCGCCAGTTTTATCCCGATCGCCGAGGAAACCGGCATCATCGAACAGATCGGCCAATGGGTGCTCGAAACCGCCTGCGATTGGGCCAAACAGCTCGGATCACAGTGGGGCCAGTCTCTGCCGGTGGCCGTCAATGTGTCGCAACGCCAGTTCCGTAGGGGAGGCTTGGTGAAAATGGTGCAAGCCGTCCTAAAGCAAACCGGCCTGGATCCGGCCTGTCTAGAGCTAGAGATCACGGAGAGCATGTTGGTGCACGATACCGCGCACTTCATCCGCGTCCTCAACGATCTCAAGGCGATCGGGGTCAAGTTGGCCATCGACGATTTCGGCACCGGCTATTCCAGCATGGCCTACCTCAAGGATTTTCCGGTGGACCGGCTGAAAATCGACAGAACCTTCGTCGACAGCCTCGAAACCACGCCAGCCAAGGGCGCCATACTCAAGGCCATCGTCGCCCTGGGACACAGTCTGGGCATGCGGGTAGTGGCGGAAGGTGTGGAAACCGCGTACCAGCAGGCGTACTTGCATGGCATCGGCTGCGATGAAATCCAGGGCTACCATTTGAGTAAGCCACTGCCGAAGGAGGCATTCGAGGCGCTGCTCAAACGCTGAAAGTGTCGGCAGCCGATCAATGGCGGGTGGGGATGTCGTATGTGCCGACTGCATCGCGTAATGCCTGTTCGGTATCCTCGGCCTCGAAGCAGTAACGGCGGTTGCAGAATTCGCAGCTCACCTCGATCGCGCCCTGTTCCCGCAGCATGTCGTGCACCTCCGTTGGCCCCAGCAGGCGCAACAGACGCGCTACGCTGTCGCGCGAACAGCCGCAGTGAAACGATACCGGCTGTGGTTCGAACAGACGCACATCCTCCTCATGGAACAGCCGCCGCAACAGGGTGACGACGTCCAGCTGCGAGAGCTCGGTGGCTTGCACGGTTTCAGCCAGTCGGCATAGCCGGTTCCAGGCATCGTCATCCTGCTCCGGCCGGCCAGGCAGCTTCTGCAGCAGCAGTCCTGCCGCCGTCTTTTCGTTGGCGTATAGCCACAGGCGCGTTTCCAGTTGCTCCGAGTGCATCATGTAGTTTTGCAGGATATCCGCCACGCTGCCACCTTCCAGCGGCACGATGCCCTGGTAGGTTTGTCGTCCGCCCCGCGGCTCCAACGTGATGGCGAAGCGACCGTCACCAACCAATTCTTTCAGGCCACCTTCAGGCAATTCGCCCGCCCACTTGGCGGTGGCCCGCATTGTCAGCTGGGTGCCACATTCCACCACCAGCAGCGATACGGGGCCATGCCCCTGCAACTGCAGGATCATCGAGCCTTGCATTTTGAGTGTGGCGGTGAGCAGCGCCGCCGCGGCCATCAGCTCGCCCATGGCGCGGCGCAATGGCGGTGGGTAGTTACGATTCGCCTGTACGGTGCACCAGGTCTGATTAAGACGCACGACTTCTCCGCGAATCGGCACCTGCGCGAACAAAAACCGATGTAAAGCATCGGCATCTGGCATACGAAGGCTCATGCAAAAAAACGATAGGCCCACGAGGCGGGAGGCATCTAGCCCGATGCGCTGGAGGCCAGGTTTTCCAGCTGTTCCATCACTCCGTTCGAGGCTTCTTCCATGGCACGTAAGGCTGCCAGGATTTCGACTTGCTTGTTGGTATCGGTCTCCCAGCTGCCATCCTGCGAAAGCGCAATGGCGCGATGCGCCGCGGTGTGTACCCCGACGTGTGGCGTCTCCAGCGCAGCATAGGCGGGATGCTGGCCGAAATGCTTGCGGGCAGCGTCTGAAGCATACCATTTGCCGAGGCGACAGTTTTTATGGTCGACACCCACCAGCTTGGCGCACTCGGCATCTCCGGCTTCCACCGCGCGATAGGCGCGTTGCTTGTAGATGACATGGTCGGCCTTGACCAGTGAGAGCCAGGCCACGTCGTGCGAGCGATGCGCCCTTTGGTGCGTGTCGCCTGCGGCGAGTACGAAGCGCTCGAATTCCTGGGCCATGGCATCCGACTTGACGTTGGCTTGTTCCGTGATGTCCCGCATCTCGTCGGCATATTCCACCATGTGGCGGGTCTGGGCCAGCAGCCGCGACATGGTGTCCCCGATGCGGGATGCGGCTTCGGCACTCGCAGCAGCGAGCTTGCGCACCTCGTCCGCCACCACGGCGAAACCGCGTCCGGCCTCACCCGCGCGCGCGGCCTCGATGGCGGCATTGAGCGCCAGGAGGTTGGTCTGGTCGGCGATGTCGTGGATGCTCTGGCTGGCCTGGTGGATTTCTGCGGAGCGCGCGTCGAGTTCGATGATGGCCTGTGCCACTTCACTGATCAGTTCACGGATGCGGTCGAAACCCGCGCGCATCTCCCTCACGGTGGCGGCCGATGCCTGCGCCTGGGTGCTGGACCGTTCGGCCAGTGCGATCACGGCCTGCATCTCATCCACGATCTTGACCAGGTCGGCCTGGGTCTTGCCCAGGTTGGGGATCAGGTTTTGTACATTAAGGCTGCTCATCTGGGACAGCATGAAGTTTTTCATCTGTGCATGGGTCTGCTGCTCCATGGCATCCAGCGCCACGTTGAAGGAGGACAGCGCATCATTGTACGTTCCCTGCAGACCGGTCGCCTGCGCTTTGCGCCGGAAGCGCTGGTTGCCGTGCGCCTTGAAGCTTGTGTCCATCTCGCGGAACACGGCTTCCAGTTGGTCGGCGATGTCATTGATGGCCTCAACTAAAGGATTGAGGTGGGGCACACTCCCCGGGCGGGGCAAGCGTGCCACCAGTTCTCCTCTCGCCATCTCCAACAGGCGGGCGCGGATGGCGTGCAGCACGGCCTTTTGGTGGGCGAGATGTTTGACCGCGCCTATGGCCAGCAGAAAACCCAGGCAGGCGATGACCGTACCCACCGCCAGCCAGCCGGTGAAGTCGATGACGATGATGCCAGCGAGCCCCAGTGCCGGGGCGATGAAGTGTGCCCAGGGGCGCTCAAAGAGCGAGGATGAAATCGGCATAATCTTTTTCTCCTTTGTCGCGTATGAGATTCATCAGCGCATCCACGCCCGCTTGGGGCTGGCGGCTGCCGGAGTGCCGGGATTCTTCCTGGCGCATGGCGGCGTAGATGGGCTCGATGGCAGCGATGGCTTCTTTGCGCGGGCGCCGACGGGTGGAATAATAGCCCACGATGGCGCGGTTCCTATCGAAATCTGGTGTCACGGTGGCGAGTACCCAGTAATGGCTGCCATCGGCGGAGAGGTTTTTGACATAACCGATGAATTCCTCGCCGCGCGAGATGGTGTCCCACAACAGCTTGAATACGCCCCTGGGCATGTCAGGGTGACGCACGATGTTGTGCGGGGCGCCGATCAGCACGTGCTCGGGATAGCCAGAAATCTCGACGAAAATCCGGTTGCCGTAGAGGATGCGGCCTTGCGCATCGGTTTTGCTGGTGATGAAGGCATTCTCCGGCAGACTGATCTCACGGCCGGACGGGGTAGGACGAGGTGGGATGGCCATACTTGCTCCTCAAGTATTTTTTCTAGATTTTGCCATGAAATCGGTCTGAAGGGGATTTTGCTATCCTCGTTGGGGGAATTCTGCCTGCCGACCAGTGTTGGTGCGCCCACTGCCAGAGATCGGCCAGCGCTGCACGATGGAGGTCATGGGGCGGATGCTGGCCCAGGAAGGCGAGCGCCTGCCACAGCAGGGGCGCCGGATGCTCCACATCCAAGGGCGGGGCGAGCGTCTGCTTGCTGAGTTTTTCGCCGCTTTCGTTGGTTGCAACGGGCAGGTGCATATAGACCGGGGTGGGAAGGTCGAACAGCTTCTGCAGCCAGAGCTGGCGGGGCGTGGAGTCGAGCAGGTCAGCCCCCCTGACGATGTGCGTTATGCCCTGTTCTGCATCGTCCACCACCACGGCGAGCTGATAGGCATAAAAGCCATCGGCACGCTTGAGCACGAAATCCCCGATGTCGCGTTCCAGCACCTGGGTCTGGGAGCCCTGGAGGGCATCATTGAAGGTGATTTCCTCCGCCGTGGTGCGGACGCGCCAGGCGCGCGGGGACCTGGCATGTAGGCCGCCACGGCAGGTGCCGGGATAGACTGGGCCTTCGATGCCATGGATCGCCGAATCGGCGATCTCCTTGCGGCTGCAGGCGCAGGGATAGAGCATGCCGGCCTGCCGGAGCCGATCCAGCGCGGCTTCGTAGGCGGCATGGCGCGTACTCTGGTAGAGCACCGGGCCATCCCATTCGAAGCCGTAGGCTTCCAGCGTCCTCAGGATGAGGTCGGCGGCACCGGGCATCGCGCGCGGGGGGTCGAGGTCTTCCATGCGCACCAACCATTGACCGCCATGCGTTTTCGCTTCGAGGTAGCTGCCGACGGCAGCGACCAGCGATCCGAAATGCAGCGGGCCGGTGGGGGAGGGCGCGAACCTGCCGACGTAACCGCTCTCCATCAGTGGAAACGCAAGGGGATGACGTTACTGTCCCGGTAGGGCGGGATTTCCAGCGATTGCAGCTGGCTGCCAAGCAAAACGAGGGTGCAGGCCAGGCGGTTGGTGCCGGTGTCACTCACTTCGAACGTATAGGTGCGCTGGAGACGCAGTCGCCCCGTGCCGTCGCGCGCTGTCCACAGCTTCGAGATGGCGACGGTTTCGTCGAGGAACTGCAGGCCGTAGCGCTCCGCTGCCTGTCGGCCCAGGGTGACGGCGATGTCGCGCTTGTGCAGGCTGTCGAGCCAAAACCACGCCGCGCCGAGCATGGCGCAGATCAAGCCAAGTTCCAATCCAACTCCTCAGACACCTAGCCCTTCAGCCCAAGCCAGCGCCTCAAGATGGCATTTATTGACGTGCTCTGGGTCCATCATCAAAGATTCCGCAATTTCGCGGATTTTCTCGACCTCAGCACCCTCGCAGGCTTCCGCCAGCCTGAGGAACGGCCCATAGATGCCGCCGCGTGTCAACAATGCCTCGGTCACTTCGCTGGACAGGTTGAGCTTTTCCAGGGCCTGCTCCATGGGCATTTCCAGAATGGCGTCCAGCAAGGAGAATACGCCGACAATGAACAGATTGTCACGCTCTTTTTTCTCGAAATAACCCTGTCCCAGTAGCTCGGTCAGGCGGCCGCGTGTGATGGCCGTCTTCATGAGCGCTGGAGCAGCGGTACGTTCACCGGCCGTCACCATCAGCAGGGTCAGCCAGCGGTAGAGCTGGTCATAGCCCAGAATGGTGATGGCATGCCGAATGGACTGGATTTCGCTGGAAAGTCCAAACCCCACCGAATTGATGTAGCGCAGTAACTTGAAGGAAAGTGCCACATCGTGCTTGAAGCTGGCCTCGATGTCCTTGATTTCTGCCTTGCGGTTGACTTGATTGAGAATCTCCAGCACTACGGCATGGGCGGGATGGATGATTTTGGCGCTGAGTGTTTCCGGCTGGGCGAAATAAAAACCCTGGAACAATTTGAAGCCAGCCTGTTTGCAGGCCTCGAAAGTGGATTTGGTTTCGACTTTTTCAGCCACGGGGCGCAGGCTCTTGCCTTTGAGCTTGGCGAATAGCGCCAGCGTTTTATCCAGGCCGAGCTTCATCAAGTCGAGCTTGACATAGTCGGCATGCGGCAGTAGGGCGAGCAAACCGGGGTCGTCCAATCCACTCAGAGAAATCCTGAAACCCGCCTTGCGCAGTGCTTCGACGCGTTCGACGAGAGCCGCATCGGCCTGGAACCCCGGTAGCAGTTCGAGCACGGTGCGTTGCGCAGGCAACAGCTCCAGAAAATCCCCCCGTAATACTTCAGCGTTGACGTTGATGAAAGCCAGTTTGTCACCCAGCAACCATTGGGTACCGATGTCGTTGAGTGTGTTGACCAGGACGCGTGCGCAGGCGCGCACGTCGTCCTCGATCACGGCGGAATTGGCTTCTGCGCTGTGGCGAAACAGCAGCTCATAAGCGACGATCTGCTGCTGGTCGTCGAGTATGGGTTGACGCCCGATGAAGGCCTGTTCTGACATCGGTGATGTTGATCGGAAGCCCGACTAGCCGAATAGGGCAGCACGTGTGTCTCGCGTGTGCATTCCCAGCAGTTCTTCCATGTCCAGTACCAGTACGATGGCTCCGTCGCCGGTCAGGGTCGCGCCTGCTATGCCCTTGGGTTTGATGTCGTGCAGCGACTTGATCACCACGTCGGCCTGACCGATGAAACTGTCGATGGCCATGATGAAGCTGGATTCACCACACTGCATCAATACTCCGAATTTGGGAACCGAGGTTTCCGGCCAGCCGATCAAGCTGGCCAGGGTGCGAATGGGCAGCACTTCTTCCCGGATGACCATGGTGGCCTTGCCAGAGACACGCTGCACGTCGCCCGGATGAATCGGGATGATTTCACGCACCATGGAGAGCGGCACGGCGAATGGCTGGTCGCCTAGACGCACCATCAGGACCGGCAGGATGGCCAGCGTCAATGGCAGCAGGATGCGGAAGCTGGTACCCTGGCCGACCACGGAGTTTACTTCCACACGCCCGTTCAGCCGTTGGATGTTGGTTTTCACCACGTCCATACCGACCCCACGGCCCGATACGTCGGAAATCTGGTCTTTGGTGGAAAATCCAGGGAGAAAGATCAGTTGCAGGCTTTGGTGCTCATCCAGACTGGCGGCGGTTTCGGCATCGATCAGCCCTTTTTCCATCGCCTTGTTGCGGATGACGTCGGGCCGGATGCCGCGGCCGTCGTCAGCGATTTCGATGACGATGTGGTCACCGATCTGTTCGGCGTTCAGCTGGATCAGGCTCTTGGCAGGCTTGCCAGCGGCTTCGCGTTCCGCAGGGCTCTCGACGCCATGATCCACGGCGTTGCGGATCAGGTGGACCAAGGGATCGTTCAAATCCTCGATCATGGTCTTGTCGATTTCGGTGTCTTCTCCCGACAACACCAGTTCCACGTCTTTGCCCAATTGGCGTGCCAAATCGCGTGCCAGCCGCGGGTACTTCTGAAACAGACGGCCGATGGGCTGCATGCGCGTCTTCATCACGGCATTCTGCAGATCGCTCACCAGCAGGTCGAGATGACTGACTGCCTGGTCTAGCTCTTTGATGGTGTCATGATCGAGCTTGCCTTGCATCATGGCGGTCCGGATACAGGTCAGACGGTTCTTGGTCAGACCAATCTCCCCCGACAGGTTGAGTACCTGGTCGAGACGCGCGGTATCCACACGAATGGTGGTGTCCTTGGCAGTCTGTATGCCGGTCGTTCCACCTCCCTTGGTAGCCGGCTTGGCCGGTGCAATGGTTGCGCCGCTGCCAGGTGGGGGGAGGGGGGCGGTGGCGGGAGCAGCCGGGGTGGGTCGCGCAGCCGTGCTACCCAGCAGACTGTGGTAAAGGCCATCCCAGTCGGGTTCCCCGGAATCCCCGCTCCCGGCAGCGGTCTCCGGGACCCCCGGCTCTGGTTTGGCAGACATCATGATCTGGGCTGCGCTGGGTGGTTTGGTGGACGCGGATACAACCTCCTGGCCAGTCAGTACGGCATCGAGCGCAGCCAGAACGGATGGGTCCGCTGGAGACGGCTGGCGGCCATGTGACAGCTCACCGAACATATCGCGTACGATGGCGGTGGCGGCGAGAATGACGTCCATGATGGCCGGATTGAGAGCCAGTTCGCCATTGCGCAGCTTGTCGAACAGGTTTTCCGTACGATGGCACAGCGACACTAATTCGGTCGCATTAAGGAAGCCCGCTCCCCCCTTGATGGTGTGGAAACCACGAAAGATGTCGTTGAGCAGTTCCCGGTCATCGGGGCGCTTTTCCAGCTCGACCAACTTGTTGTCCACCCCGGCCAGGAGGTCGGAGGCTTCCATCAGGAAGTCCTGCAACATGTCTTCCATGCCAGCGAAATCACTCATGATGCTTCCTTGCGATAATGAACTCTTCTAAAAGCCCAGGCTTTCCAGTAGTTCGTCCACCTGGGCTTGGCTGGTGACGATGTCTGTGCGTCCCGCCGTATTGACTACCGGACCATTGAGCAGCGACAGATCGATTTCCTTGCGCTTTTCTTCCGGCATGCTGGCAATGAGCAGAGCGATCAACTGGTTCTCCAGATATTGCACCGTTTCCGCCAGTTTCTTGATCACCTGACCTGTCAGGTCTTGGAAGTCCTGGGCGACTACGATGTCCAGTAAATGGGCGTTGGTCGCTTTGGTATTGAGTGGGACGTCTTGCAGATATTGACGTGTCTGGTGTACCAGGACCTTGAATTGCTCGGGATCGAGTTTGTGCTCGAACAATTCCGCCCAGCGACTGGCCAGCTGCAGCGCGCCGGACTCGAGTTTTTGTTGCAGTGGTTTGGCTTGCTCGACGGCATTCAGTGTTTTGGTGGCGGCTTGCTCGGTCAAGGAGGAGATATAGTTGAGGCGGTCGCGCGCATCGGGAATCTTGCCCATGGCATGTTCCAGCGCCTTGTCATAGCCGAGTTCACGCAGTGTTTCGTGTAACTGGCGGGTGAGATGGCCAATCCGGGTATGGAAGTCTTCTTCCACGCAAGCCTCGGGAGCTGCTGCAGGCTTCGGGGGTTGTGCCGGCGCGGGGGGGGGGTGCGAAGCCGCAGAGACTAGATCTTGATGGTGCTCCCGCAGGATGCTGTCAAACAGCGCCTCGAGCTCTTCGGAATCCCCGGATTCGGTACTCATTCACTCCTCCTTACAAGCCGTGCTTTTCGAAAATCTTGTTCAATTTTTCTTCCAGGGTGGCTGCGGTGAACGGCTTCACGACATAGCCACTGGCCCCGGCCTGGGCAGCGGCGATAATGTTTTCCTTCTTCGCCTCGGCTGTCACCATCAGTACCGGCAGGTGCTTCAACGCAGGGTCAGCCCGAATGTTGGTGAGCAGCTCGATGCCCGTCATGTTGGGCATGTTCCAGTCGGTCACCACGAAATCGAATCCGCCAGACTTGAGCTTTTGCAACGCAATGGCACCATCTTCCGCCTCTTCCACATTGGTGAATCCCAATTCCTTGAGCAGGTTGCGGACGATGCGACGCATGGTCGAAAAATCATCCACTACCAGGAATTTCATGTTTTTGTCAGGCATTCGGTCGCTCCGTGACGGTCATTCTGTAAATCAAACCAGCATGGGCCGCAATGTCTCGGCCAAGGCATGAGGATCGAATTTCGGTACATAGGCGTCGACCCCCGCCTGCATGCCCATGGTCCGGTTGGCCTGAGAGGACAATGAGGAATGCATGACCACCGGAATGCCGGCGAAGCGGCGGTCGGACTTGATGTTCTTGGTCAGGACATAGCCGTCCATTTCCGGCATTTCGGCATCGGTGAGGATCAGGCGTAACGTTTCGTGCAACGGCCGTCCGTCCTGCTGTGCCCGTGCCGCCAGACTTTTGAGTTTTTCCCAGGCTTCCTGACCGTTGCTGGCTTGCTGATGCTTGACACCCATGCGATCGAGCACACCGACGATGGCTTTGCGCGCCACCGCGGAGTCATCCGCGAAAAAGATGAAGCGGTCGCTGTCCAAATCGATCGGTTCGATGTCGGGAATCTTCGCTTCCCCAATCACGTTGGCCAGCAGTTGCTCCACGTCCAGAATGGAGACCAGCCGCCCATCGGGAAGTTCGGTGATGGCCGTGATCACCGTTTCGTTGCCACTCAGCATGTTCTGGGGTGGTTTTACTTTGTCCCAGTCAACCCGGATGATGCGGTCGACGTCATGCACCAAGAACCCCTGGGTATGACGGCTGAATTCCGTCACGATGAGGGTGCTGTTGCTGCATTCGGCTTTACCTTCCAAGTTGATGAAAGTGGAAAGTGAGAGCACCGGAATGATGTTGCCGCGCAGCGAAATGAATCCCTCCACCCCTTTGGGGACGTTGGGCGTTTTGGTGATATGGGGCGTATGGGTGACTTCGCGCACCTTGAACACGTTGATGCCAAAAATTTCGTGGCTGCCCAGAGAGAACAGCAGGATTTCCATTTTGTTGGAGCCGGCCAGTTTGGTTCTGGCATCGACGGCTTCGAGGAGATTGGTGTTGTTGTCAGTCATGCTTCATACCCCGTGGATCCGACATCATTTCGACAGCAACCGCGACAGCACTTCCGCCAGCTTGTGTGGCTCGAATTTGGGGACATATTCATCGACGCCCACCGAACGGCCGAGCTGTTGGTTGGCATCGCTGGACAAAGAGGAGTGCATCAGCACCGGAATGCCGGCAAAACGCGGGTCGCTTTTGATGTTGCGGGTCAGCACATAACCGTCCATTTCCGGCATTTCCACGTCGGTGAGCACCAGCTGGACCATGTCAGTGACTTTTTGCCCGAGAGATTCTGCGCGGTTGGCGATTTTCTGCAGCTCTTCCCAGGCTTCCTTGCCGTTGGTGGCATACATGTAGTTGATGTTGAGTGCGTTGAGCGTTTTCTCGATCTGTTTGCGCGCGACGGCCGAGTCATCAGCAAAAAAGACGGTTTTTCCTGTAACGGGGAGCGGCTTGAGCGAGGCGATGGAGGACTCGTCCATGTAGTTGGAGGTTTCAGCCAGGATTTTTTCCACGTCCATCATCATCACGATGCGCCCATCTTTGAGTTCGGTGACGGCCGTGATCAGTCCACCCATCTGGGCGGTGAGCATGTCCGGCGGCACTTTCATTTCCGACCAGTCGATGCGCAAAATGGTATCCACACTCTCAACCAGGAACCCTTGGGTGTGGCCATTGTACTCCGTGACGATCATGATTTGCGGTGGCGTGTCGCTCTGGATGCCGACATACTTGATCAGATCGACCACCGGCACCAACACGCCGCGCAGACTGACCATGCCTTCTACCGAAGGCGGCATTTCCGGGGCACGGGTGATCTCCGGGATGCGCATCACCTCACGCACCTTGAATACATTGATGCCAAAAGTCTCTCTGCGACCGGTGCGTTGATCCAGCCCCAGTGAAAACAACAACATCTCCAGCTTGTTGGAGCCGGCGAGTTTAGTACGCGCGTCGATGCGTTTCAGTAATTCGGACATGATGCGATCGTTTCGAGTTATGGTTGACCCACGGGCAGGTTCCCCCAATGCCATCGTAAATTATGCACCTGAATGACACAACAGGGAATGGTTCCCGTGTTTTCTAGGAAACCTTTGAATAACCTGCTGTGCGGTTGGAGGACGGCGTGGGGCGATGTTTCTCCCCAGCCGCTGCGTTGCCGCTTATCGTTCGCTACATTCATGCACGCAAGCCTCCACCGAACCTGAGGTCCTCGCCCCTTTGCGTTCTGCGCTCCATAAGTGCGACCATCAAGCCCGTGCGCAATGGTTTTTCAGGGTTTCCTCGCGTAATTCGGGTACTCCCTGCAGGAGATTTGACCATTCTACCGAATGTTTTTGCGTTTATACTGGATTATCAGGACTGGACGCATTCTATCGTGACTGTGCGTTTGTAACGAATCTTGCACCCATGACATCTTTACCGCAAAAATCCGAGCCGTCGCCTTCCTCGCCGCAGGAATTACAGCAGGCGTTCACGCTGTTCAACCAGGTTTCCGAGCAACTCACCCATGCTTACATGGCATTGCAGGTCAAGGTCGAGCAGCTGACCCGAGAGTTGGCGGTGGCCAATGGAGAGTTGCGCCGCCAGTACGAAGAAAAGGAAGCACTTTCCCGGCGATTGTCGCATCTTTTGGCTGCTTTGCCGGGGGGCGTGGTGGTGGTAGACGGAGCAGGTTGTGTGGAAGAAGCCAACCCGGCGGCTCATAGATTACTGGGGGAGCCCTTGATCGGTATAAAGTGGGATGAAGTGCGCGCGCGCACTTTATCGCCCACCTCGGTGCCGGGGGAGTGGCTGCTCGCAGCGGGGAGTCGGCGCATCAGCATCTCGACCAGCCCGCGCGAGGGGCTGGGAGGCGAAATCCTGTTGCTGCAGGATATGACGGAGGCGCATGCCCTGGAAGAGCAGCTCCAGCGCCACAAACGTCTATCGGCCATGGGGGAGATGGCGGCCGCGCTGGCGCATCAATTGCGTACTCCTTTGGCTTCGGCGCTTTTGTATACCTCCCATCTCAAGGATGGGGCACTGAGCGACGAGGATCGCGTGCGTTTCGCCGACAAGGCATTGGGACGGCTGCGGCATCTGGAAGCCCTGATCAAGGACATGCTGGTATTCGTACGCGGTGGGCGTAATGTCCAGGAACCGGTGGCCGTCTCGGGCTTGCTGGCCGAGGTGCGGCAAGTGATGGAACCCCAGCTGGCACAGTATGGTATTCATTTCGAAGTGCACGACATGACGGGAGAGGCTCGTCTGCTGGCCAACCGGGAAGCATTGGCCGGGGCGTTGACCAATTTGCTCACGAATTCCATGCAGGCAAGCCAGCCGGGCGGGCACGTGGTATTGGCGGCGAGCAGGGATGAACACGGCTGGATCGTGTTTCGTGTCGCCGACGATGGCCGTGGGATACCGCAGGCTGTACAGGAGCGCTTGTTCGAGCCGTTTTTCACCACGCGCACTGAAGGGACCGGCCTTGGGCTGGCCATCGTCCGTGAGGTGGTACAAGCCCATGGAGGCGAGGTTACGGTAAAATCCGAAGAAGGAGTGGGAAGTGAATTCACGCTACGTTTTCCACCCGGCTGACGAGCTATGAAAGCTTTGCCCATACTCATCGTCGAAGACGATGCCACGTTGCGGGAAGCATTGGCCGATACCCTGATGCTGTCTCGCTACCCGGTCGTCACCGCAAGTGCTGGGGACGAGGCGCTTAAAGTGCTGGAAAGTCAGTCTGTTGCACTGGTGGTGACCGATGTGCAGATGCCTGGCATGACCGGGTTGGAACTGCTACATGAAATCAAATCCCGTTGGCCGCATGTCCCGGTCTTGCTGATGACGGCGTTCGGCGAGATATCACAAGCCGTGCATGCCATGCGCGAAGGTGCTTGTGATTATCTGGACAAGCCGTTCGAGGTGGAGGAGCTGCTGGCAAGGGTGGCGCGTTGGATGTTGCCGGTCAGCCTGGAAGGGCGCGAGACCGTGACTCTGGAAGACCCGGCCACGCGTCTGCTCTATGGTATGGCGCTCAAAGTAGCCGATACGCCGGCCACCGTATTGATCACGGGCGAATCAGGCACCGGCAAGGAAGTGCTGGCGCGCTTCATCCACCGGCATTCGTCACGGGCCGACAAACCGTTCGTTGCCGTCAACTGTGCCGCGATTCCCGACAATTTGCTGGAGGCCATCATGTTCGGCTACGAAAAGGGCGCATTCACCGGCGCCGTGCAGGCCCAGGCCGGCAAGTTCGAGCAGGCGCAGGGCGGCACTCTGCTGCTGGATGAAATCTCGGAAATGCCGCTGGCATTGCAGGCCAAGCTGTTGCGCGTGCTGCAGCAACGTGAGGTAGAACGGGTTGGCAGCCACAAGGCAATTGCACTCGATGTGCGCATCATCGCCACTTCCAATCGAGACCTGAAACAGGAAGTCGCCAAAGGCACATTTCGTGAAGACCTGTATTACCGACTCAATGTGTTTCCCTTGCACATCCCCCCCCTGCGCGACCGTCCCCAGGACATTCTGCCGCTCGCGCGTCATTTTCTGGTGACCATGGCGGCAGCGATGGGACGCATACTCACGTTTTCGGCACAGGCCGAGCAAGCGATGCTTGACTACCCTTGGCCCGGGAACGTGCGTGAGCTGGAAAACGTGGTGCAGCGTGCAGTCATCCTGGCGAGTGGCGATACCGTCGCACCGCAACATTTGCATCTTCCCACTCAGGCGCAAGTCGGTGCCTCCGTCGCCAACGAGGCGCCGCTTACTTCAGATAGTGACCTAAAATCCTTGGAAAAGGCCCATATCATGAATGTGCTGGCTTCGGTCAACGGCTCACGCAAGCTGGCTGCCCAAAAGCTGGGGATGAGTGAGCGCACCTTGCGCTACAAATTGCAAAAATATCGTGAGTCCGAAAAGAGTGAATACGAATAGAGTTGGCTTGGATTTTGCTGTAAAGTTTGCTGTAAAGTAAGAGCCATTAGTTGGTAATGGGGACTATAATCGACACATCACGGGGAAACAGCCCATGGATACCAAAGGCATAGACCAGCTGCTCAGCCAGATGAACGCCGCCGCCGAACTGGCAGCCGGCAAGGGAAATGTTACGCCTGCAGCGGGCGCGGCAAATTTTGCCGATGTCTTGAAGGATGCCTTGGAACAGGTCAATTCCGCCGAGCTGGCCGCCGAAAAAAAGGCCGAAGATTTCCAGATGGGTAAGCCCGATGCCAACTTACAGGAAGTCATGGTCTCGTTGCAGAAAGCCAACCTGTCTTTCCAGACCATGGTGCAGGTGCGTAACAAGCTGGTGGCGGCCTATCAGGACATCATGAACATGCAGGTTTGATGTCTCGAGGAGACCCTGAAAAACCGTTGCGAGGGGCTTAAAAGCTTACGCACAGGGAGCAAAAGCAGACATCACATCGAGGAGTGACGACTGCAGGTTGCAGCGCAGGCTTGCGTGAATGTAGCGAGCGTCCAGCGGCAACACAGTGGCCGGAGCCACAACCCCCAGGTTGCGGCGTAGGCTAACGTTGAGCATCGCGAACGTTAAGCTGTAACACAGCGGCCGGAGCCAAAATATCGCGCAACGCCGCCCTTTGGCCGCGCCTCAGGTTATTCTGATCCCAATTCCATGGCCCAAGAAACGGGCTTTTCAATTGCAGATTTCCACCACCACGTTTCCGCCCCCCTGATATATCGCTTGGCAGGCAAGTCGCGACCAACGCCGGCGGTCGGGCAGGGTATTGAGCATGCGATCTTCCTCGGCGTGTAGCTTCGAAACATACGCCTCGCCTTCCATCAGATGGACGTGACAGGTGGTGCAAGCACATTGCAGTTGGCAGGAATGACTGATTTCGATGTCATTGTCGAGCAGGATTTCGGCAATGGATTTGCCCGTCTGCGCAGCAACTACTTCTCCCTCCGGACAAAGTGTTGGGTGAGGCAGTATCGTGATGGTATGAGCAGGCTTCTTTTTGAGAAAGAACATGGTCAGGAACGGGTACGGTTTCGTCCGTGGGTACGGTCGAGCAAACTATAATAATTCGATGGTTCGAGCACCGTGGGGATGGCATCGGGCAACATGTCCGGGTAATCTTTGCTGAAGTGCAGCCCGCGGCTTTCATGGCGTTCCATGGCACTTTTGACGATCAGTTCGGCCACCTGCAGTAGATTGCGTAGCTCGATGAGATTGCCGTTGATGCGGAAGTTGCTGTAGAACTCGTGTACTTCGTCGCGCAGCAGATTGATGCGGTGCAGGGCACGTGCCAGACGTTTGTTGGTGCGCACGATGCCGACGTAGTTCCACATGAAGCGACGGAGCTCGCTCCAGTTGTGGGTGATCACCACTTCCTCGTCGGCGTCGGTGACACGGCTTTCGTCCCAGTCCGGTAGCTCGGGCACTTCGACACTGCGGCGAGCCAGGATGTCTTTGGCAGCCGCATGGGCAAACACCAGGCATTCCAGCAGCGAGTTCGAGGCCAGCCGGTTGGCTCCATGCAAGCCGGTGCAGGCCGTTTCGCCGATGGCGTATAAATGCGGCAAATCGGTGCGCCCATCCATGTCGGTCAGGAGGCCACCACAGGTATAATGCGCTGCCGGGACCACTGGGATGGGTTGGCGGGTGATGTCGATGCCCAGTTCGAAGCAGCGCCGATAGATGGTGGGGAAATGAGACAGGATGAAATCTGCCGGACGATGCGAGATGTCCAGGTAGACACAATCGATCCCGCGCTTTTTCATCTCGAAGTCGATGGCGCGCGCCACGATGTCACGGGGTGCCAGTTCGGCCCGTGGATCGTGGTTGTGCATGAAACGGCTGCCATCCGGTAGTTTCAGCAGCCCCCCCTCGCCCCGTACCGCTTCAGTGATGAGAAAAGATTTGGCCTGGGGGTGATACAGACAGGTGGGGTGAAACTGCACGAACTCCATGTTGGCCACCCGGCAGCCAGCGCGCCAGCCCATGGCAATCCCATCGCCGGTGGCGACGTCGGGATTGGTGGTATACAGGTAAACTTTGCCGGCCCCGCCGGTGGCCAGTACCGTATGCTGGGCGCCGATGGTGACGACGCGGCCGCTGCGTTGATCGAGTACGTAGGCGCCGAGACAGCGCTGACTACGCTTGCCGATTTTCCTGGCGGTGATCAGATCGACCGCGATGTGGTCTTCCAGTACGGTGATGCCCGGATGATGGCGCACGCGTTCGGCCAGTGTTTCCTGCACGGCTTGGCCAGTGGCATCGGCGGCATGGATGATGCGGCGTCGGCTGTGGCCGCCCTCACGCGTCAGATGGAATCCACTGTCGTCTTTTTCACGAGTGAAAGGCACGCCTTGCTGGATCAGCCATTCCACCATCTGTCGACTATGCTCGACCACGAACCGTGTGACTTCCGGATCACACAGACCGGCGCCAGCGATCAGTGTGTCTTGGATGTGTACCTCGATGGAATCGTCGTCCGCCAACACGGCCGCAATCCCGCCTTGAGCCCAGCTGCTGGCGCTGTTGTTGAGTTTGCGCTTGGTGACCAGGCATACCCGGCGCGATTGCGCCAAGTGCAATGCCAAGGTCAGGCCGGCTAAGCCGCTACCGATGATCAGGACGTCGAATTTGAGCAAGATGTATGGACGGGCTCAATGCAGTGTGGAACCAATCTCAGTTTAACGTTGTCTGTGGTGTCCGTATAGAGGCCGCAGCACGGTATACTTGGCAAGTAAAAACAACAAGGGGGGACGCTCACGATGAGCGAGCGTGATGTCGACCAACAGCTGGTCGAACGCGTGCAACGCGGAGACAAGCAAGCGTACGGTTTGTTGGTGGAAAAGTACCGCCGCAAACTGGCGCGGTTGTTGTCGCGCTTCATTCGTGATCCGGCTGAAGTAGAAGACGTGGTGCAAGAAGCGTTCATCAAGGCGTATCGTGCTTTGCCCAACTTTCGCGGTGAAAGCGCTTTTTATACATGGCTTTACCGCATTGGCATCAATACCGCCAAAAATTATTTGGTGGCGATGGGGCGTCGGCCGCAAACCAGTAATGAGATCGAGGTAGAGGATGCCGAAAATTTCGAGGATGGGGAAGAGTTGCGTACCCTGGATACGCCGGAAACTGAACTCCTGTCCAAAGAAATTGCCAAAACGGTACATTTGGCCATCGAGTCTTTGCCTGAAGAACTGAAGACAGCCATCGTGCTGCGCGAAATCGAAGGTTTGAGTTACGAGGAGATTGCAACCATCATGGATTGCCCGATTGGTACCGTGCGTTCCCGGATTTTTCGGGCGCGGGAGTCCATTGCCGAACGGTTGCGACCTCTCCTCGGTACACCCAAACATAAACGATGGTGAACGCCACTGGATTTGGAGGTGTCAAAAAATGAAAGAGCAGCTTTCCGCATTGATGGATGGTGAACTCGATCTGGACGCGCATCCACATCTTTACAAGGCCTTGCGCAGTGACGAAGACGCTGCCGACTGTTGGGCGACGTGGCATCTGATTGGTGACGTGATGCGTAGGGAGCCCGTCATGCCATCGGATCTCGGTGCGCGCGTGATGCAGGCGCTCGAATCCGAACCCACAGTATTGGCCCCGCGCAGAACCTGGCGCGATTGGATGCGTTCAGAGTATGTGGTTCCCTTGGTTGCGACTGCAGCGGCCGTGGCTTTCGTGAGCTGGATGGTATGGCAGCCGGATATGGCCATCAAAACCGAGATCGCACAGCCCAGTTTGGCACAAGCCGCGATCCCGCCGGACATCCTCAATAGCTACATGCTGGCCCATCATGAATACGCCCCCAGCAACGGGGTGCAACATGGCTATGACATCCAGCCAGCGAATTTGACTGCACCTGGCCATTGATGCGACGTCTTCTCCTTGTCCTGCTATGCCTGCCCCTGGGTGCGTGGGGGGCGGAGCTTACCGACCCGTGGCTGCTCATCGAAAAAGCATCACGGGCTGCGCATGAACTCGATTACAAAGGGGTGTTCGTACAGCAGTCCGGGACTACGGTCCATTCCATGCAGATCACCCACATGAATCATGGCCCCAATGGCGAATTCGCGCGTGTCCTGGTATTGGATGGCGCCCCGCGCGAAGTGTTGCGTCAGGGGAATCATGCGCTGATTTACCATCCCAAACGGGAGAAAGTGCTGATCGACAGGCGACGCTTGCAAAGCGGGTTTCCTGCCGTATTGCCCAGACCTTCCAGTGATTTGCGTGCCAACTATCAGGCCCGGTTGGGCGACGTCGAGCGGGTAGGGGGGCATGACGGACGGATCGTGATGCTGGAGCCCTACGACAAGTATCGTTACCGTTGCAAACTGTGGATAGACCGTGACTCGGGGTTGCTGCTGAAAATCGCTTTGCTCAATGACAAAGACGAGGTGGTCGAACAGACGGCTTTCAGTCAAGTGACCTTGATCTCAGAGAGTAACATGGACTGGTTTCGTCCAGAACACCAGGATGGCAAGAGTTACGAAGTCGCCCCCGAAGACAAAGTCGTGCAGATCGCACCACAATCGAGTAGTTGGACGGTAAGCCAGCTTCCACCGGGCTTTCGTAAGACCGAGCAAGTTCAGCGCATGTTTCCGGGCAAGCCCCATCCGGTCGACCACATGGTGTTCTGGGATGGATTGGCTGCGGTTTCGCTGTTCATCGAGCCTTTGCCACGGGGTGTCTTACCCAGGGTGGGGGGATACACTCAAGGCGCGACCAACGTCCAGGTCAATGTGCTCAATGGCCATCAGGTGGTGGTGGTAGGTGAAGTGCCTGCGATCACCGTGCACCAAATCGCCAATTCCGTCAGTTTTTCCAAGTGACATGATCCATGATCGAAGAACATGCCAAAGTGGTCAGGGTGGAGCCAGGAGTTGCGCATCTTGAGATCGAACGCAGTCGTCCATGCGCACTCTGTGGTTCATCCCGAAGTTGCGGTGTGAGTTTATGGAGTCGGCTATTCGGGTATCGTGCGCGTCCATTCAAAGTCGATGATACGCTGGGAGTCGCCGTGGGCGACCGTGTCATAGTCGGTATCGACGAATCCACGCTGCTGGGTGGCTCCTTGCGCACTTATCTGTTACCGGGTGTGCTGGCCTGCCTGGGCGGCTTGTTTGGGGCGTCGATGACGGAATCTCCTGGCTTGCGTGACTTGTATGCCGTGATGGGAGCGCTGGGCGGACTGCTGGCCGGATGGTGCTGGGCACTGACACGCTCGAACAGAGATTCGTTCGGTCGTTTTCGTCCTGTCATGCTAAGACGCGCGGAGTTGGATGTAATACATCATTGTTCGAGGTGATTTATGATCAAGAGAATGCTGGCGCTCGGCGCCTTGATGTGTTCGTTTCTTACACCTGTGCTGGCCAAGGAGCTGCCTGATTTCACCGAGCTGGTGGAAAAGCATGGCGCGGCCGTGGTCAACATCAGTACCATACAAACCGTCCAAGGGGGGCCGGCCTTTGGCTTTCCGATCCCGCCCGGATTATCGGAGAATGATCCGTTTTATGAATTCTTCCGTCGCTTTGCGCCTCCGGGGGGATATGGAGAATACAAAACCCAATCGCTGGGTTCAGGGTTCATTTTGACCTCGGATGGATACGTACTCACCAATGCACACGTGGTCAACGATGCCGAAGAGGTCATCGTCAAGTTGGTCGACAAGCGAGAATTCAAAGCCAAGATCATTGGTGTGGACCGTCGTACCGACGTAGCCTTGCTCAAAATCGATGCTACTGGCCTACCCAAAGTCACGGTAGGCGATCCCTCCCAGCTCAAAGTGGGCGAATGGGTGGTGGCCATCGGCTCACCATTCGGGTTGGAGAATACCGTGACCGCCGGTATCGTCAGTGCCAAGGGACGTGCGCTGCCGCAGGAAAATTATGTGCCTTTCATCCAAACCGATGTGGCCATTAACCCGGGGAATTCTGGTGGGCCGCTGTTCAACATGAAGGGCGAGGTGGTCGGCATCAATTCGCAAATCTACAGCCGCTCCGGGGGCTATATGGGCTTGTCGTTCGCCATCCCCATCGATGTCGCACTGGAAGTGCAGAATCAGCTCCGGACCAGTGGCAAAGTCACACGCGGCTGGCTTGGCATCCAGATCCAGGAGATCACCAAGGAGCTGGCCGAGTCGTTTGGTATGAAGAATACCAACGGTGCGCTGGTGGCCGGCGTGGAGAAAGGAAGTCCCGCCGAAAAAGGTGGCCTGGAGGCTGGCGATGTAATTACCAAATTCGACGGCAAACCCATCATGGCATCTTCCGACCTCCCCCGCGTGGTGGGTGGTACCAAGCCCGGCAAGGAAGTGACGGTGGAAGTGTTACGTAAAGGGGTGACGCGCAATCTTTCCATCAAGGTGGGTGAAATGCCTGACGACAAAGACGAAGTCGGCAAACCTTCACGCGGTCCCGCCAAATCAGAGCCTAATCGCCTGGGTTTGCAGTTGCGTGAGCTCACCCCGCAGCAGAAGAAAAAATTGGGTGGCAAGAGCGGCGTGCTGGTGGTCGATGTCCAAGGCAATGCCGCACAGGCCGGTATCCGTCGCGGCGATGTCATTCTGGCGGTCAACAACACCGAAGTAACTGGAATCGAGCAGTTCAACAAACTGGTCGATGCCGTAGGAGCCGGCAAGACAGTGGCTTTGCTGGTGCAACGCGGAGAGAATACCCTCTACGTGCCCGTCAAGGTGAACGGCGGCAACAGGTAAACATCGGTTTCCGAGGACAATCGACGGGGCGTTCGCGCCCCGTTTTCATTTGTGGCGGCTGAAGAGATGGATGACGCCTTCCAGCCCGACGTGACTGAGCGCGAAAGTAGCCTGCGTGCGCACCACGGGTTTGGCATGGTAGGCAATGCTGGCGCCGGCCACAGTCATCATCTTGAGATCGTTGGCCCCGTCGCCGATGGCGATGACCTGATCCTTGCTCAACCCCAGTTCCGTCCTGACGCGGTTCAAGGCATCGGCTTTGCCTTGGGCGTCGACGATACGGCCCAGCACCTTGCCGGTGAGCTTTCCATTCACGATTTCCAGCGTGTTGGCGCACGCATGGTCGAGCCCCAGCCTCGCTTTGAGCCGGTCGGTGAAAAAAGTGAAGCCGCCGGACACCAGCAGGGTTTTGATCCTATGTTTTTTCAGTTCGGCCAGCATGAATTCGGCGCCGGGGTTGAGGCGCAGGCGTTCGTCATAGACGCGCTGCAACGCGCTTTCGTCCAGTCCTGCCAGCAATGCCACACGGCGCCGCAGGCTTTCGGCGAACTCGATCTCGCCGCGCATGGCGCTTTCCGTGATGGCCGCCACCTGTGGCTTGAGGCCCAGCATGTCGGCGATTTCGTCGATGCATTCGATGGCGATCAGGGTCGAGTCCATGTCCATCACCACCAGGCGGATGCTGTCCAGGGTCAACGCATCCGGCACGCAGGCGCAGTCGAGATGGTTTTCTTCGCACCATGCGGCGGCTTGCGGCAGGGGGGCGGCAACGTCGAAGTAGCAGGCCTGGGCGGAAAGCAGCCGGGCGCGCCCGCCGGTGAGCCGGGCGAGATGGGTGATCTGTGCGGGCAACAGGCGCTGCCCCTGGACGACGAGACGCATGAGGAAGATCCGCGGAAAAGTGGCGGATTATACGTCAGAGGGACTGCCGCGTCATAGCGGGCGCCAGGTGCCTTCGCCGGTCTGGCAGGCCGTTTCGCGGCGCTTGTCCTCGAAATCCGTGCCCTGGACGACGAGATCGTATTCCCGGCATTTTTTGCCATCCACGGTCAAACCGCGCAGCGGCGTGATGCGGTAGTTCAGCCCGAGCTCCGGATTGTCCCACATCACGGTGCGCCGGTCGGCCGCAAGCTCCAGGGCATGGCCGATACAGGCGCGATCGGCCTCATCCATCATTTCACCGATCTTGTGCCCAACCACGGCGCCCACCACGGTGCCGATGATGATGGCGACCACCCTGCCATCCCCCTTGCCCACCGTGGAGCCGATGGCGCCACCCACGGCACCGCCCAGCACCGCGCCGATCTTGTCCCGGTTGCAACGGCCCTGGATGATGCCATAATCATTCCCCCACCGCTTGCCGGAATAGCCGGTATAGTAGGGATCGTGCTTCTTGCGCCAGCCGTGGGCCGGCGCCCAAGGCGGCGGATCGGCGTAGGCGGCGGGGAATGCCGGCAGCAGCAGGCCAGCTGCCAGGATACATGAAGCGAGTTTGGCGTATGGGGCGGTCATGGCTTGGATCTCAGGATGCATGCGCGTTGGTCGTCACTATAACGCAAGTTTTCTGGATACAGTTGACGTGAACGGACACCATGGCTGAAATCGCGACATTGGCGGGGGGGTGTTTCTGGTGCCTGGAGGCGGTATACCGCCAGCTGCGCGGGGTGGAAAAGGTGGTCTCCGGGTTCACCGGCGGACATGTCGCCCATCCGACCTACGCAGCGGTGTGTAGTGGCGACACTGGCCATGCTGAGGCGGTGCAGATCGGTTTCGATCCTGAGGTGATCACTTTCCGTGAGCTGCTCGAAGTGTTTTTTGCCAGCCACGATCCCACCACGCGCAACCGTCAGGGTCATGATGTCGGCACCCAATATCGGTCCGCGATTTTCTACCATACGGAAGCACAGCGACGGATGGCATTGGAAACCATCGCGGAAATCGACCGATCGGGGGTGTGGCCGCGCCCGGTGGTGACCGAAGTGGCGCCTGCGGGCGTATTCTATCCGGCAGAAGCGGAGCACCAGGACTATTTCGCGCGCCATCCATGGCAGCCTTATTGCGTAAGTGTGATTGCGCCCAAGGTGGGTGCGGTTCGGCAGCAATTTCCCCACCAGATCGGCTGACCCTGCTTCAGGCCTAGTGGCGGCTGAGCCACTGGCGGCGCCAGAAAATCAGGGCCATCATGCTGGCGATCCCTCCCATCAGCCCCAGCGCGAACCAGAAGCCGTCCGGGTTTTCCAGCCACGGCATGACCTGAAAGTTCATGCCGAAGATGCCGGCGATCAGGGTGGCGGGCATGAACAGCATGGCGACCACGGTCAGCGCGCGCACCTCCATGTTGACGCGGTTGCTGATGCTGGTGAGATAGATGTCCAGCATGCCGGCCAAGAGGTCGCGCACCGATTCCAGCGATTCGATCAGATGCACGGTGTGGTCGTAGACATCGCGTAGATAAGGGAGGGTGGCCGGCTGGAAGAAGCCACCATCGTTGCGGATCAGGGCGTTGACCACCTCGCGCAGGGGCCATACGGCGCGGCGCAGTTCCAGTGCTTCGCGTTTGAGCTGGTGGATGCGGTGCAGCATGGTCGAGGAGGGCTTGTGCATCATGTCCTCTTCCAGCGACTCGCAGTCGTCGCCGATCTGTTCCAGCACGAGAAAGTAACGGTCGACCACGATGTCGAGCAGCGAATAGGCCAGGTAGTCCGCGCCCGATCTGCGGATGTGACCTTTGTCGGCGCGCAGCCGTTCGCGTACCGGCTCGAAGGAGCCGGTTTTGCGCTCCTGGAAGGTCAGCACGAAGTTGTGACCCAGTACCATGCTCACCTGCTCCGAGGAAATCTGCATGCTGGCCTTGTCATAGTTCAGAAAGCGCGTGACCAGGAACAGATAGCCGTCATAGGTGTCCAGCTTGGGACGCTGGTCGGTGTTGAGGATGTCCTCCAGTGTCAGTGGGTGTAGGTTGAATGCCTGGCCGACCGCCTCCATCAGCGTGGCATCCTGCAGACCATAGAGATTGAGCCAGAGCGTCCCGTCCTGCGGCGGGCGCAGGTCGAGCCCGGCCAGTCCGGATGCGGTTTGTTCGGTCAGCTGGTGCGCGTCGTAGCGGAACAACAGCAACTCGCTGTGGCGGGTCTTGATCTCACCGATGTGGACCAGCGCGCCGGGCGGCAGCCCAATTTTTTTGGAGCGGGAGCGATGTCTTCTGCGCATACCATTATCCTACCTCAACAAACGCCTCATGGTTTTCACGAAACGTGATTTTGGGGTGCGCATGGGCAAGGCTTCATTCCGTCCGTAATGCTTCGATGGGGTCGAGCCGCGCCGCATGGCGTGCCGGCAACACGCCCGCCAGCAGGCCGATGGTGGCAGCCATGGCTTCGGCGCCCAGTGCGAAATTCCAGGGTGTATGCACCGGGAAATCCGGCAATGCCAGCTTGATGGCCTGCGCCAGCCCGGCGCCCAGCATCAGCCCCGCTGCCCCGCCCAGTGCCGCCAGCAACACAGATTCGCCCAGGAACAGGCCGAGGATGGTGCGGCGCCGCGCCCCGAGCGCCACCAGCAGGCCGATTTCGTGCGTGCGCTCGGCCACCGCAATGGTCATGATGGTGGCGATGCCCACCCCGCCCACCAGCAGCGAGATGCCGCCCAGCGCGCCTACCGCCATGGTGAGGATGTCGAGGATGTTGGACAGCGTCTTGATCATGTCCTCCTGCGTGGTGACGGTGAAATCTTCGCTACCATGGCGCAATTTGAGCCGGGTCTTGATGGCATCCGCGACCACGGCGGGGGAGATGCCCGCCTCGTGCGAAACATGGATTTCCATCAGCCCGTCGCGATTGAACAGCTCCATGGCCTGCGCCGCGGGAATGAAGGCGGTGTCGTCGAGGTCGATGCCGAGGAACTGCCCTTTGGGCGCCATCACGCCGATCACGCGGAAATGCAGGCCGCCGATGCGGATGCGCGCGCCCAGCGGATTGGCATCGCCAAACAGTTCGTGGCGCAGCTTGCTGCCCAGCACTACGTACGGGCGGGCATTGCCGCCATCGTCGCGGGGCAGGAAGCTGCCGGTGCTGACGCGGAAGGTGAACACGCGGATCATGTCGGCATCCGCGCCGCGCACCACGGTACGGCGCAGGCGTCCGTTGCCCTCGATTTCGGTACTGCCCCACAGGGTGGCGGTCACACCGGTGACATGCGGCAGCTGCCGCAGCGCGGCGGCATCGTCCAGCGTCAGCAGGCGCGCCGTGCTGGGGATGCCGGAGGGCGGCGCGCCACCGGTCTTGACCTTGCCCGGCGTGATGCCGATCACGTGGGTGCCGAACTGCGTAAATTCGGACAGCACGAAACGGTGTACGCCTTCGCCGATGGAGGTGAGCAGGATCACGGCGGCGATGCCGACCGCGATCCCGAGCAGGGTGAGGAAGCTGCGCAGGCGGTGCGCGGTGATGGCGTGCAGGGCGTAGCGGGCGGAATCGGCGAGGCGCATGGTTACCGTCTGGACAGGGCCTGTACCGGGTCCAGCCGCGCCGCCCTGTTGGCCGGCATCACCCCGAACAGGAGGCCAGCGGCCAGCGCGGTGGCAAGCCCGGCCAGCACTGCCCAGCCGGGCGGATAAGCGGGAAAACTGGGGTAGAGCTGGCGCAGCACGGCGGCGCCGAGATGGCCGAGCCCGAGGCCGGCCAAGGCCCCCAGCAGGGACAGCATGCCGGCTTCCAGCAGAAACAGGCGGCGGATGGCGGCGGCGGTGGCCCCGAGCGCCTTGAGCAGGCCG
>JANZZG010000064.1 GCA_026419515.1 Methylophilaceae bacterium | reverse complement strand
GCCCTCTGGGCGATTACAGGAGCCCAGCCCTCTGGGCGATTACAGGAGCCCAGCCCTCTGGGCGATTACAGGAGCCCAGCCCTCTGGGCGATTACAGGAGCCCAGCCCTCTGGGCGGACATTCGTGCGCATGCGAGTCGCCGAGATGGCTCGGCGCCTACCGGGGTGTGCGGATGTGATCCATCCGTGGGAACCCAGTCCTCTAGGGTTCCATCACTGCGCCAATCTGTACGGACACCACCACCCTAGCTCGGTAGAATCAAAACCCATCTCCTACCGCCTATTTTCGCGTAATCTGCGTTACATCCCGCACCGCGCCCTTTGACGCGCTCGTCGTCATTGCCGCGTAGGCCTGCAAGGCCGGGGAAACTGCTCGTTTCCGCCCTATCGGTTTCCAGGCATCCTGGCCCTTTGCCTCCATTGCCTGGCGGCGACGCGCCAGTTCTTCCCCGGAAACCGCCAGATGAATGCGGCGATTGGGGATGTCGATCTCGATGATATCGCCTTCTTCCACCAGACCGATTGCTCCCCCCTCCGCAGCCTCTGGGGAAACATGGCCAATCGAAAGGCCGGACGTCCCGCCCGAAAAACGTCCGTCGGTGAGCAGGGCGCATACCTTACCCAAGCCCTTGGACTTAAGATAAGAGGTCGGATAGAGCATCTCTTGCATGCCGGGCCCCCCTTTGGGGCCCTCGTAGCGGATCACCACCACGTCGCCTGCCTTGATTCGGTCGCCCAGGATAGCTTCGACTGCGGCTTCCTGGCTTTCGAAAATACGCGCTTGTCCGGTGAACCGGAGGATGCTTTCATCCACGCCCGCGGTCTTGACGATGCACCCATCTTCGGCGATGTTGCCATATAGCACCGCCAAACCTCCATCCTGCGAGTAGGCGTGGGCCTTGTCGCGTATACAGCCATTGGCGCGATCATCATCCAGCGAGGGATAGCGCATGGACTGCGAAAAAGCGATGGTGGTCGGAATGCCACCTGGCGCGGCACGGTAAAACTCTTTGATGGCATCGTCCGAAGTACGACGGATGTCCCATTGTTCCAGCGCATGGCCCAAGGTGGGGGCATGCACGGTCAGCACGTCACGATGGAGGACGCCAGCCCGGTCAAGTTCACCCAGGATACCGATCACGCCGCCTGCCCGGTGCACGTCTTCCATGTGATATTTCTGGGTGGCCGGCGCTACCTTGCACAGACATGGAACACGACGCGAGATGGCGTCGATGTCGCGCATGCTGAAATCGACGCCAGCCTCGTGCGCGGCCGCCAGCAGATGCAGCACGGTATTGGTGGAGCCTCCCATGGCTACGTCCAGGCTCATGGCATTCTCGAACGCTTCGAACGTGGCGATGGAACGCGGCAGCACGCGAGCATCGTCCTGTTCGTACCAGCGCTTCGCCAGCTCGACGATGAGGCGGCCAGCGCGCAGGAACAGCTGCTTGCGGTCGGCGTGGGTCGCCACCAGCGAGCCATTGCCCGGCAACGACAGCCCCAGCGCTTCAGTCAGGCAGTTCATCGAGTTGGCGGTGAACATGCCGGAACAGGAACCGCAAGTGGGGCAGGCGGAACGCTCCACCGCCGCCACCTCGGCATCGCTCACCCGGTCGTCGGCGGCTTCCACCATCGCATCGACCAGGTCGAGGGCGCGCGTCTCCCCGCGCCAGTTAACCTTGCCTGCCTCCATCGGCCCGCCGGACACGAACACGGTGGGGATGTTGAGCCGCAGCGCAGCCATCAGCATGCCCGGGGTGATCTTGTCGCAGTTGGAAATGCACACCAGTGCGTCGGCACAGTGCGCGTTGACCATGTATTCCACGCTGTCGGCGATGAGATCGCGGCTGGGCAGGCTGTAGAGCATGCCGCCGTGCCCCATGGCGATGCCGTCGTCGATGGCGATGGTGTTGAACTCCTTGGCCACCCCGCCGGCCTTCTCGATCTCTCTGGCGACGAGCTGGCCCAAGTCCTTCAGGTGCACATGGCCAGGGACGAACTGGGTGAAAGAATTGGCGACGGCGATGATGGGCTTGGAAAAATCCTCATCCTTCATCCCGGTGGCGCGCCACAGGGCACGGGCGCCAGCCATGTTGCGGCCCTGGGTGGTGGTATGGGAGCGATATCTCGGCATGGTCGGTCTCGGCTTACGTATAATTGTCAAAATTCTACCTCAATCACAGCCATCGCCCCACATGCTGGTTCATCCGCAATTCGACCCCGTCGCCATCCATCTCGGTCCATTCGGCATTCACTGGTACGGACTGATGTACCTGATCGGGTTCCTCAGCCTGCTCTGGCTCGGCAAATGGCGCATCCGGCATCAACCCGGCTGTGGGTGGACGGAAAAGCAGCTGGATGACGCGCTGTTCTATGGCGCGCTGGGAGTCGTGCTGGGCGGACGGCTGGGCTATGTGCTGTTCTACCAGCCCGCATACTATCTGGCGCACCCAGAGGAAATCCTCATGGTGTGGAAGGGCGGCATGTCGTTTCACGGCGGATTTCTCGGCGTGCTGGTTGCCATGGCTTTGCTGGCGCGCAGAGAGGGTAAGCGCTGGCTCGCATTGACGGATTTCATCGCCCCGCTGGTGCCGCCGGGTCTGGCGGCGGGTCGGCTGGGCAACTTCATCAATGGCGAACTGTGGGGCAAGCCGACCGACCTGCCGTGGGGCATGGTGTTTCCGCAGGTCGACGGCCTGCCGCGCCACCCCTCCCAGTTGTACGAATTTGGCTTGGAAGGGGTGGTGCTGTTCCTGCTGCTGTGGCGCTACTCTTCCAGGCCCCGCCCGGTCGGCGCTGTTTCGGCGCTATTTCTGGTGGGGTATGGGACAGCACGCTTTCTGGTGGAATTCGTCCGCGAACCGGATGCTTTTCTCGGGCCGCTGGCGCTAGGCATGAGCATGGGGCAATGGCTCAGCCTGCCGATGCTACTGGTCGGGCTCGGGATGCTACGCTGGGCCTACCGCGCTAACAGCAGCGCTTGACGCCCTTCCACTTGCGCTCCTGCCACTGCTTGTAGAACTCCTCGCGGGAAAGCGGTGGCTCACTCACCTGGTGTTGCGCATGGTGCCGCAAATAGCGCTCGTAAGCATCATCTCCCGACAAGCGCCGGAGTGCCTGCCAGAACGCTCTCCCGTATTTGCCGATCGGATTCATCATGTGCGGTAGCAGTATAACGTGGTCCGTCGTGCATCAGACAGCTGAATCACCTGCTCGGGTTCCCAATCCGGCACGGGAAAGGAAGAAGAGATGAACAGCGCTCCTGGCCGCATTTCGTGACGCACTTTGTCGCCCAGTGCCGGCATGGGGTAAGGTGATAGAAAAGCGAACACCACGTCGTAGCGCGCCAGGTCGCCATCCCAAAAACTGCGGAGCACTGCCCTGACGTTGGTCAGCTTGCGGCTGCGCCAGCGCAGCAGCAGCCAGGGCAGCGGCGCCCGTTCCCAGGCGTCGACCTCCAGACCGGACATGTGTCGCGCCAGCGGTACCGCCACCGAACCAATGCCGGCACCAAGGTCGGCAAAGCGTCTGGCGCCTTCGCGCTTCACGATGGCCACGATGGCTTGGGCGACTGCGGGAGAGGACAGATAAAGCGGCACATCGCCGCGCACCGTCCCCCAGAACACCAGCAGCATCCCCACCAGACCCGCCAGATAGAACCAGGAAGGCAATCCCAGCTGTAGCAGGCCATAGGCCGCCGGAACGAAAAGCAGGTGTATCGGCAGCCACCAGCGCGGCTGCCCCAGCACGTATGACACCACGGCGGCGATGGCTGCCTGGAAACCGAGCAAATAAAACGGTCCCGGCAGACGCAGCTCCCAGACCAGACCAACCGCGAGCACGAGCCCCGACAGCTGCGCCGCCAGCGCACGCCATGCCGATGTGGCGCCCATGCTCAGTCGCGCACGTAATCTTCGACCAGCCGGCTCGGGATGTGCGGCGATTCCGCAAGCGGCGGCACCGGCTTGCCGGCGAGGTGGCGGCTGCTCACGCGCAGCATGTCCAGCACGACGATCCACAGCACGGCCACGAAAAATGCCGTCAGCCAGGCATCCAGATGCTGGTTGAAAATGAGTTGCGGGGCGACCGCCGCCTTCTCGGGCGGCAGCACCCCCGCCGCCAGCTTGGCCGAAAGATCGTTGGCCGCCGCGATGAACCCCACCCGCACGTCATCGCTGAATATCTTCTGCCAAGCCGCGGTCGTGGTCACCAGCACCAGCCAGGCAAGGGGGATGCCGGTGACCCAGGCACGATGGAGCTTGCCGGATTTGACCAGGATGCCGGTCGCCACAGAAAGCGCGATGGCGGCCAGCATCTGGTTGGCGATGCCAAACAGCGGCCAGAGCAGGTTGACCCCGCCGTTGGGGTCGATCACGCCAATGTAGAGAAAATAGCCCCAAGCGCCCACCACCAGCCCGCTGGTGAGGATCACCGAAGGCGTCCATGAGGTCTCCCCCAGTTTCGGCCAGACGTTGCCCAGCATGTCCTGCAGCATGAAGCGCCCAACACGGGTACCGGCATCCAGTGTGGTCAGGATGAAGATGGCCTCGAACATGATGGCGAAGTGGTACCACAGCGCCAGCATGCCTTGCCCGAAGGCGGAGCTGAAGATGCTGGCCATCCCCACCGCCAGCGACGGCGCGCCGCCGGTGCGCGCGAACAGGGTGGCCTCGCCCATTTCGCGGGCCAGTGTCTGCATCTGCTCCACCGTCACCGGAAAACCCCAGGAGGAAATCTTCGCCACCGCCTCGGCGGCTTCCTTGCCGACGATGCCAGCCGGACTGTTGATGGCGAAATACACGCCCGGCTCCAGCACCGTCGCCGCCACCAGCGCCATCACGGCGACGAAGGATTCCAGCAGCATGCCCCCATAGCCGATCATGCGGATGTCCCGTTCGTTGGCCAGCAGCTTGGGCGTGGTGCCGGAAGCGATGAGGGAATGGAAGCCGGAGATCGCCCCGCAGGCGATGGTGATGAACACGAAGGGAAACAGCGTGCCACCGAAAATCGGGCCACTGCCGTCGATGAAACGGGTCAGCGCTGGCATCTTGACGTCCGGCTGCAGGATCACGATTGCCACGGCAAGCAGAATCACCGTACCCAGCTTCATGAAGGTGGACAGATAGTCGCGGGGGGCGAGCAGCAGCCACACCGGCAGCACGGCGGCGGCAAATCCGTAAACGATCACCGCCCAGGCCAGCGGCAAGCCCTCATGGTCGAACAGGGGGCGCAGGGTTTCATGGTGGTCGATCCACCCGCCCCCGGCCACCGCCAGCAATAGCAGGAGCACGCCGAGCGCAGAGCCCTCCAGCACCCGTCCCGGACGGATCGTCCGCATATAGAGCCCGACGACCATCGCAATCGGTATCGTCGCCGCCACCGTGGAGGTTGCCCACGGGCTGTGCTTCATGGCATTGACCACCACCAGCCCCAGCACGGCGATGAGAATGATCATGATGGCAAAAGTGCCGATCAGCGCCGCGATGCCACCGATCGGTCCCAGCTCGTCACGCGCCATCTGGCCCAGACTGCGCCCGTCCCGCCGGGTGGAGAAGAACAGCGTCACCATGTCCTGCACGCAGCCGCCCAATACCGCGCCGATCAGGATCCACAGCGTGCCCGGCAGGTAGCCGAACTGCGCGGCCAGGGTCGGGCCGATCAGTGGCCCCGGCCCGGCGATGGCGGCGAAATGATGGCCGAATACGATCCAGCGGTTGGTCGGCACGAAATCGCGCCCATTGTCGAAACGCTCCGCCGGCGTGGCGCGGGTTTCGTCCAACGTTAGCACCCGTGCCGCGACCCAGGCCGCATAGAAGCGATAGGCGATGGCATAGACACACACCGCCGCGATAATGAACCACAAAGCGTTGATGCTTTCGCCACGATTGAGAGCGATCCCCCCCACGGCGCCGGCCCCGAGCAGGGCGATGGCGATCCACACGACATATTTGAATAATGCATTCATGGTCTCAAGAGCATGTATTCTTGCAATATGGTTTGCAAGTATAATGCACGGTTAGGACTCAGTGGGCCGGTAGCTCAGTTGGGAGAGCGTCGCGTTCGCAATGCGAAGGTCGGGAGTTCGATCCTCCTCCGGTCCACCATAGCCCCTCCAAAGCAGTCCCATCGAGTCTCAAGAAACACAGTCCAAGCGATCAGTAAGGGAGACGCCACGACGTTGGATGCTTTTGCGCCTGGTGGGCGTAGATCGTCGAGGGCGGGAATCCCAGCACCCGGCAGAGCCGTTCTAGGCCGTAGGGCTTGCCAGTGGCAGGAGAGGTCTCGCGGCCCATCGCGACGACCACCTGCCGACCAAAGGGCGGCGTGCCTCTCTTTCCTTGCGCAGGATCTCGACTTCCATCACCAGTTCGCCGATGCACCGGCCAACCAACGCTTGACCCCGCCAACTTCTCTCTCATCATTCAGACACGTCTCTACCCCAATTCCGTGCCCAAAAGAATTGCAGGCAGATCAAAGTTTCCTAAAGCATACCCCAACTGCTTGTTTCCCCAAGGCTGCATGACCTGGAATCAGCCATGCCGTGTGGAATTCTGACCTACCGTTTCTGACCCTGCCAGAACATCAGTCATAAAATTTTGCAAGAACTAGGCAAATGGCGGAAAATGAGTACTGTCTTGTACCTTGTGAAGCATGGTCAGTGGGGTCGGGGTTTTCCGTCGGCATCCTTAAAGTTTAAGAAAAGTTTAAGAATGGCCTGCTCCTCCCCAAAGCCTTGGCGGTCCTACTGGCGAGGGGATGGTTGGAGTTATGGCATAAGTTGTTTGAGCGAGCGCAGATCAATCGGAATGTTGAGAGCTATGTATTCGAGGTATGAAAAATTGGGGTTACTGGTACTGGGAGCCATCTTGGGCGCCATGCTCGGCTTGAATTTCCCAGCCATCGCCGATAAAGATACCAAAGTCCAGCTGCCGCTGGAGGAATTGCGAGCCTTTGCAGAGATTTTTGGCAAGATCAAGAGTGATTACGTCGATCCTGTGGAAGACAAAAAACTCTTGACCGAAGCTATCAACGGCATGCTGTCAGGCTTGGATCCCCATTCCGCTTATCTGGATGCCGATGCTTTCAAAGATTTGCAGGCTGGGACTCAAGGAGAATTCGGTGGGCTGGGGATCGAGGTCGGCATGGAAGACGGTTTCGTCAAAGTCATCGCGCCGATCGAGGATACCCCTGCCCATCGAGCCGGCCTGAAGTCGGGTGATCTGATCATCAAACTCGACGATACCTCGGTCAAGGGCATGACGCTGAACGACGCGGTAAAACGTATGCGTGGCAAACCCGACACCCAAATCACCCTGACCGTGTTACGCAAAGGTGAAAGCAAGCCTATGGTGCTGACACTGACGCGCGCCATCATCAAGGTGCAAAGCGTCAAATACAAGTTGGCCGAGCCGGGCTTCGCCTATGCGCGCATCACCCAATTTCAAGAGCACACCGGCGAGGATCTGGCCAAAGCGCTCAAAACCATGCGGGATGAAAACAATGCGCCGTTCAAGGGCTTGATACTGGATCTTCGTAACAATCCAGGAGGTTTGCTCAACGCGGCCGTCGGAGTTGCCGCAACCTTCCTGCCCAAGGGCGAGCTGGTGGTCTATACCGAGGGTCGTACCCCCGATGCCAAGATGCGTCTGACCGCCAGCCCGGAAAACTACGCCAAAGGGGGCGTTAAGGAAGACTATCTGAAAAACCTGCCGGCCGACATCAAGACCATTCCCATGGTGGTCCTGGTCAATGGGGGTTCAGCCTCGGCTTCAGAAATCGTATCCGGTGCTCTGCAAGACCACAAGCGTGCCATCATCCTGGGAACCCAGACCTTTGGCAAGGGCTCCGTACAAACCATACTGCCCATGAACAACGGCACTGCGATCAAACTCACCACGGCTCGTTATTTCACACCCAAGGGGCGTTCCATCCAAGCCAAGGGAATCGTGCCCGACATCGTCGTCGAAGACCCTTCGGAGAGCGGCTTCAACCTGCGCGAGGCCGATCTGACACGCCATCTCGCCAATCCCAAGGATGGTGAAGGCACCCCTGGGGAACCCGTCAAGACCCTCCCGCAGAACAAGGAGGGGGGAGACAAGGACAGCAAGACCGACAAACCAGCACCGTTCGAGCTCGCTTCGAAAAACGATGTGCAATTCACGCAGGCATTGAATCTGCTCAAAGGATTACAGGTCCTGCAAAGGAAATGATTGTCGGACACACTGCACGCCGCAACCCGTCGCTGCGTGGTCTGACGGTCTGTGTCTGCCGCATTGCCCGACGTACCGCATCACTCAACTTCGACATCGGGCAAGCCCTGCTCCCGGCTCAGTAAATGAGGGAAAGTCAGTGTCGTGCACCCAGTCTGGCTGAGCGTGCGGCAAATGGACTTCAAAGGGAAACTGCCATGATCGATCTATTCATTCGCGAATTCGACAAAGGTCTACGTACCGTATTCGCGCCTTCACACTCGGTTCGGCCTTACCCTGGCCTCAATACTGCTGATCCACCACTGGCTGAGAAAGAACGGCGCCACGCGGCGGCATTGATGCGCATCAATCACAGCGGCGAAGTATGCGCACAGGCCCTCTACAACGGACAGGCGCTCACGGCGCGCAACCCGGCCACGGCAGCGGCGTTACGCCAAGCCTCCCAGGAAGAAACCGAACACCTGGCCTGGTGCGAAAAGCGTATCCGCGAACTGGGCGGCCGCAAGAGCCTGCTCAATCCCCTCTGGTATGCCGGGGCATTCTCGTTGGGCGCGGTGGCGGGTGCACTGGGCGACAAATGGAATCTGGGGTTTCTCGCCGAGACCGAAACCCAGGTGGGTCGGCATCTCGACCGTCACCTGGCCTGGCTGCCGGCCGATGATTTCAAAAGTCGTGCCGTACTGGCGCAGATGAAGGAGGATGAGCTGAAGCACGCCACCACCGCGCTGCATCATGGCGGGGCCGAGCTGCCGGCACCGGTCAAACTGGCCATGAAATTGGCCTCGAAAATTTTTACCACCGTGACGTATCGCGTATGAAAAATTTCGCCGCCACCCTCGCCACATTGGAAAGCGCCGACCATCTGGACAGGCTGGAACTGCATGCGCCGGATGGCAGCTGGGTGGCCACCATCGAGAACAGGCCGGGCAGCCAGGGATCCCTCAAGGTCTATCACCACCTATGGAAACGATACGGGGCGATCACCGTCGAAGCGGCGCGCGAAGGGCTGATGCTGTATGCCGAACACACGGCCGACGCACGCGCCCACCCGGGCAAACATCCCAACATCGACCGGCTGTTGGCGCTGGTGGAACGAGGTGGGCGTCTGGAAGTTAGGGCGTTTCCCTGATCTCAAAATCGTGGGTGATGTGGGCGGTCTTGCCTAGCATGTGCGACGCCGAGCAGTATTTTTCCATCGACAGCTTGATGGCCCGCTCCACCTGGCTGGCCACCAGGCCATTTCCGGTCACCACATAGTGCACGTGGATCCTGGTGAACACCTTGGGCACCTCCTCGGCACGCTCCGCCGTGATTTCCGCCACACAATCGGTGATCGGCTGGCGCGCTTTTTTCAGTATGGTCACCACGTCAAACGCAGAACAGCCGCCCATCCCGATCAGCAGCAACTCCATCGGCCGCATGCCGATATTGCGTCCCCCGGCCTCCGGTGCGCCGTCCATCACGACCGCGTGACCGGAGTCCGACTCCCCCACGAAGCTCACCTGCTCGATCCACTTGACTCGTGCTTTCATGATTGATTCACCCAATGTGCAAACGGGCGCAAAGTGTAGCGTCATTCGCTGCAGCCAGGCAATCACGCCTTTTGCTACAATCGCGAACTCCATTGCCAGGACACCCATGCATGCAATACCGTGACCTGCGCGACTTCATCGCGCAACTCGAAACCCTTGGAGAGCTCCGGCGCGTCCGTACCGAAATCAGCCCGCGCCTGGAAATGACGGAAATCTGTGACCGCGTGCTCAAGCGTGGAGGACCGGCCATCCTGTTCGAGCATCCCACTGGGCATGCCATCCCGGTACTCGGCAATCTGTTCGGCACTGTGCGTCGCGTGGCGCTCGGCATGGGTGCAGAAGACCTGAAAGCACTGCGCGAAGTCGGCCAGCTGCTGGCCTTTTTGAAGGAGCCGCAACCTCCCAAGGGACTGAGGGATGCCTGGCAGAACCTCCCCAAATACAAAAAAGTGATGGACATGGTCCCCAGAACGGTCAGCCATCCCGCCTGCCAGCAAATCGTGTGGGAAGGCGATGAGGTCGACTTGGCGCGTCTGCCGGTCCAGACCTGCTGGCCGGGGGATGCCGGTCCCCTCATCACCTGGGGTCTGACCGTCACCCGAGGGCCCTTGAAGGATCGCCAGAATCTGGGCATCTATCGCCAGCAGGTCATCGCACGCAACAAGGTGATCATGCGCTGGCTGGCGCACCGGGGCGGCGCGCTGGATTTTCGCGACTGGTGTGCTACACACCCCGGCGAGAATTTCCCGGTCGCCGTCGTTCTCGGCGCCGATCCCGCCACCTTGCTGGGCGCGGTCACGCCGGTGCCGGACACGCTCTCCGAATACCAGTTTGCCGGCCTGCTGCGCGGTGCCAGGACCGAGCTCGCCCAATGCATCGGCAGCAGGTTGCAGGTGCCGGCACAAGCGGAAATCGTGCTGGAGGGGTATATCGCGCCGGAAGAAACGGCACTCGAAGGCCCTTTTGGTGACCATACCGGCTATTACAATGAAGCAGAACGGTTCCCGGTGTTCACCATCGAACGCATCACCATGCGGCGTGAGCCGATCTACCACAGCACCTACACCGGGAAACCGCCGGACGAGCCTTCCATGCTCGGCATGGCGCTCAACGAAGTATTCGTGCCGCTACTGCAGAAACAGTTTCCGGAAATAGCCGACTTTTACCTGCCACCCGAGGGGTGCAGCTACCGGCTTGCCGTGGTCAGCATCAAAAAGCAGTATCCCGGCCACGCCAAACGCGTGATGATGGGCGTCTGGAGCTTTTTACGGCAGTTCATGTACACCAAGTTCATCATCGTCACCGATGACGACATCGACATCCGCGACTGGAAAGCGGTGGTGTGGGCGCTCACCACCCGTGTCGATGCAGCGCGCGATATCCTGTTGGCGGAAAATACACCCATCGATTATCTGGATTTCGCCAGCCCGGCAGCCGGATTGGGGAGCAAAATGGGCATCGACGCCACCCACAAGTGGCGCGGCGAAACCACGCGGCCGTGGGGAAGACCCATCACCATGGACCCAGCCATCACTCAGCGTATCGATACCCTCTGGGCGAGTCTGGGTCTCGATTGAGCGCAAAGCGCGCTCTGGCTTAGTCTTCGTGTTTTTTGAAAGTAAAATACAGCCAGAAAGTGACGACTGCCGTTGCCCCGACCACCGTTATGATGGACAGGATTCCCACGGATGACCCAAACAGCACTTCGAGCATGATCGTCTCCTCTGATGTAAGGATGACTGCACCTCATTTTAATCCAAAAAATACTTCTGTAAATGTAAATTCCTTTACTCCAGCGACTGTACGTCCAGCAACTCCACTTCGAACAATAGCGTCGCATGCGGGGGAATAATGTCTCCGACCCCACGTGCACCGTAGGCCATATGGGATGGGATCATCAGAATGCGCTTCCCCCCTACTTTCATGCCGGCAACTCCTTCATCCCAACCTCGGATCACCTGCCCGCCTCCAAGAAAAAACGCGAAAGGCTCTCCCCGATCCAATGAACTATCGAACTTGCGGCCTCGGCCTTCGGGACGGCTTGGATCAAACAGCCAACCCGTATAATGAACCTGGACACGCGCTCCCGGCATCGCTTCCTTGCCGGTACCCACCACCCGATCCACTACTTCGAGATTGGTAACACTGCGTTGCGATGAAAGTTTTGCCTCGTTAGACGTATCGACATGGCCGCCAGCAACGGCAATGTTAGCCACAATCCAAAAGCAGCAAACCATGGTGGTGAATCGGATCGAATTCATATGGCACTTCCTCCTGACGAAACGGTCATACTCGCGCTCACAACGTAGCGTACCGCTAGCCTACCAAAAAGCCAAGCGCATTGTGCCAACTGGCTCAGTTGGTTATGATTCTGGATTGGTCCACTCCACTCGAATTTATGCTGAAAAAGAACAGTTTTACCTATGAGGAATTACTGGCTTGCGGGCGTGGTGAAATGTTCGGCCCCGGAAACGCCCAGCTTCCGCTGCCTCCCATGTTGATGTTCGACCGCATCGTGACCATTACCGAAGACGGTGGGCAGTATGGCAATGGGCAAGTCATCGCAGAACTGGACATCAAACCCGATCTTTGGTTTTTTGGTTGCCATTTTCAGGGCGACCCCGTCATGCCGGGTTGCCTCGGCCTCGATGCCATGTGGCAGCTGGTCGGCTTCTTTCTTGGCTGGAGGGGCGGTTTGGGTCACGGCCGTGCTTTGGGGGCGGGCGAAGTCAAGTTCACCGGGCAGGTACTGCCCTCGGGCAAGTTGGTAACATATCGCATCGACATCAAACGCCTCATCATGCGTAAGCTGGTCATGGGCATTGCCGATGCTCGCATGGAAGTAGATGGGCGTGAAATCTACACGGCCAAAGACCTTAAAGTCGGCTTGTTCACCAGCACGGACAATTTTTAGGAGCGCCTTGGTATGCGTCGTGTCGTCGTCACTGGAATGGGTATCGTATCCAGTCTCGGTAACAACAAAATGGAAGTTTTGGCCAGTCTGCGCGAAGGCCGCTCTGGGATCACCTTCCAACCCGAATATGCCGAGCGCGGCCTACGCTCACAGGTCGCAGGTTCGATCAAACTCGATGTCCAGCAATTGATCGACCGCAAGCTGATGCGCTTCATGGCCAAAGGTCATGCCTATGCATGGCTGGCGCTACAAGAAGCCATCACCGATGCCGGCCTGTCCCCCGAACTCGTATCGAATGTGCGGACCGGGCTCATCGTAGGCCAAGGCGGGGCCTCCCATGAAAGCATCCTGGAAGGCATCGACACACTGCGTGACAAAGGCGTACGCCGCGTCGGGCCCTACATGGTCACCAAAGCCATGGCGAGCGGGATCTCGGCATGCCTAGCCACGGGGGCCCAGATCAAAGGCATCAACTATGCCATCAGCTCTGCCTGCGCCACCAGCGCACACTGCATCGGTGCCGGCTACGAGCAGATCCAGATGGACAAGCAGGACATCATCTTTGCCGGCGGCGGAGAAGAAGAGCACTGGACGTTGTCGTTCATGTTCGATGCCATGGGCGCACTATCCAGCAAATACAACGATACACCGGAGAGAGCCTCACGAACTTATGATGCCAACCGGGATGGGTTCGTGATCTCGGGTGGGGGGGGCATTCTAGTGCTGGAAGAACTGGAACATGCCCGTCAGCGTGGTGCGAAAATCTACGCCGAAATAGTCGGCTATGGCGCTACTTCCGATGGGTATGACATGGTGGCCCCTTCCGGCGAAGGCGCAGTGCGCTGCATGCGCATGGCTTTACAAAACGTGCAAGGACCAGTGGATTACATCAACGCCCATGGTACCAGCACCCCAGTGGGAGACATCAAGGAACTCGAAGCCATTCGCGAAGTATTCGGCGAGCAGAAGCCTGCCATCACTTCTACCAAATCATTGTCCGGCCATGCCTTGGGCGCAGCCGGTGTACATGAGGCCATCTACACCTTGCTGATGATGGAACACCACTTCATTGCTGCATCGGCCAACATCGAAACGTTGGATCCCGCCGCAGAAGGCATGAACATCGTGCGCAGCCGCATCGACAACGCCGACATCCGCATCGCCCTGTCCAACAGTTTTGGGTTTGGCGGCACCAACGCCACCCTGGTCTTCGCCAGGCTGTAGCCTCGGTATGGCACATCAACCGCGCGGGTGATGTTTGGCGTGTAGTTGCTTCAGGCGTTCCCGCGCCACGTGGGTATAGATTTGGGTGGTCGAAATATCGGCATGGCCCAACAACATCTGCACCACGCGTAAATCAGCGCCATGGTTGAGCAAATGGGTCGCGAAGGCGTGACGTAACGTGTGCGGCGAAATGGCCTTGGTGATGCCTGCCAGACGGGCATAGCGTTTGATCAGATACCAAAACGCCTGGCGTGTCATGGCACTGCCACGATGGGTCACAAACAAACTGTCAGACCGCTGCCCATCCAGCAAGACGGGCCGCGCCACCTCAAGATAGCGCACGATCCAGTCCAGCGCTTCCTCACCCAATGGCACCAGCCGGGTCTTGCTCCCCTTGCCGACCACACGTATCACGCCCTCCTGCACGCTGACCTCGCTCACCTTCAGGCGGACCAATTCCGATACACGCAGTCCCGTCGCATAGAGCGTCTCGAGCATGGTGCGATCGCGCATCCCCAACACGTGCTCGGCCTGGGGTGCCTGCAGCAGCGCTTCTACCTCCTCTTCGATCAGGCTCTTGGGAATGCTGCGCGGCAGCTTGGGGGAAGCGAGTTGCAACGTGGGATCACCACGAATTCTGCCTTCACGCAGGAAATATTGGTAGAAACGACGCAAACTGGCAATCAGCCGGCTGATGCTACGCGGTTTGGAAACAGGGCTTTTGAGCGCGAGATACTGCTCGAGATCGGCACGTTCTACCTCCAACAGATGCCGTCGTCGCGCTTCCAGCCAGGTCGCAAACTGCGCGAGATCGCTCCGATAGCTTACCAACGTATTCCGCGCCAGCCCTTCTTCCAGCCAGACCCGATCGATGAACTCATCCAGCAGCGCCTGGTGCGCTTCGTTCATGCGCAAGCAGCCAACGTTTGATATTCAGAGAATCTGCGTGGCGGCTCCGCATAAAACCACCCAGTCCGTGAGCCGCCACCACCCGGTGACATGGAATGACGATGGGAAAGGGGTTGGCCCCGCAGGCATTGGCCACGGCACGTGCACCGGAACCGACCCGCTCTGCCAGCTCGGTATAAGTCATGGTCTGCCCAACCGGGATATGACATATCATATCCCATACCTCGCTCTGAAATGGCGTACCCGATGCCCGCAGTGGCAAGGCGAAATGATAAGTTGGGTGTTCCAGGTATCGCTTCAACGCCTCGCATACGCTTTCTGCCAAAGAATTACCAGGCGGCGACGCCGGCGTACCAAGTGGCAAAAAATCTACCCTTATCACTGCGCTTTCGTCACAACGAATACCGAGCACGGCAAACGGCGCGGGCAGGCATGCTTGATAATGCATGCCTGCTATCATACATGAAAAAAGAAAACCCGCGGTAGTGTGCTGACTTGTGTGTGTAGAGAGCAAATAAACTGTCCGGAGTTGTAGCACGAGGTTTGTCCGGTTTAACTGGTGCCGAGGAGGTGCCGGATGAGACGGACGCAGTTGCTACAGGAGTTACGGCAGATGAGGTTTGAAGAAGCGTATGAAGGTTGG
>JANZZG010000055.1 GCA_026419515.1 Methylophilaceae bacterium | reverse complement strand
AGATGTGTATAAGAGACAGGAGTATCCCTTGGGCTTCGCCATCGCCCAGCTGCATGGCATCTACATCCTGGCGCAAAACCGGCAGGGGCTGGTGGTGGTGGGCATGCATGCCGCGGACGAGCGCATCATGTACGAACGGCTCAAGACGGCGTTGGATGACCAAACGGTCACCATGCAGCCATTGCTGATCCCCATGAGCTTCAATGCCGAGCACTGGGAAATTGCGGTGGTCGAAGCGCACGGCCCGCTGCTGCGCGAGCTCGGGTTCGAGCTGGCCGTATTGTCCCCGACGACGCTGGCAGTACGTGCCGTGCCCACCCTGCTCCAGGAGGCGGATGCGGTGTCGCTGGCGCGTGACGTGCTGCGCGACCTCCACGAATTCGGCGGCAGCCGTGTGCTCATCGAGCGGCGCAACGCGCTGCTCGCCACCCTGGCCTGCCATGCTGCCGTGCGCGCCAACCACAGCCTGACGGTTCCCGAAATGAACGCCCTGTTGCGCGACATGGAGGCCACCGAGCGCTCCGGTCAATGCAATCACGGCCGTCCGACCTGGATCCAGCTCGACCTGGCGGAACTGGACAAGCTGTTCATGCGTGGCCAATGAAGTCTAGGACCGCCCGTATCGCCTTTGCCAGCTTCATCGGCACCGCCATCGAATTCTACGATTTCTACATTTACGGCATGGCTGCGGCGCTGGCCATCGGACCGGTGTTCTTCCCTGGCAGCGACCCGGCGGCGCAGACGCTCAACGCCTTCCTGACTTTCGGCATCGCCTTTGTCGCGCGTCCGCTTGGGGCGGCGCTGTTCGGCCACTTTGGCGACCGCATCGGGCGCAAGGCCACCCTGGTGGCCTCATTGCTGATCATGGGGGTGTCGACCCTGCTGATCGGTCTGCTGCCGGGGTATGACACATGGGGTTTATGGGCGCCGGTGCTGCTTTGCCTGTTGCGCTTCGGCCAGGGGGTCGGACTGGGCGGGGAATGGGCTGGCGCGGCACTGCTGGCCACCGAGAATGCGCCGCCGGATCGGCGCGGCTGGTTTGGCATGTTTCCCCAGCTGGGCCCGCCTGCGGGATTCCTGGCCGCCACGGGGAGTTTCCTGCTGCTGGCGGCGGTGTTGAGCGACGCGCAATTCCGCAACTGGGGTTGGCGCATCCCTTTCCTGTTCAGCGCCGTGCTGATTGTGGTCGGTCTTTATGTGCGGTTGAGGCTGACCGAGACGCCGGCATTCGCCGCGATGCTGCAACAGCGCCAACGCTTGCGCCTGCCTTTGCTGGCGCTGCTGCGCTGGCATGTCCGGCCGTTGCTGCTGGGGGCGCTGTCCATGGTGGTGTGCTATGCGCTGTTCTACCTTTCCACCGTGTTTGCGCTGAGTTACGGGACGACGACGCTAGGCATCCCGCGCCAACGCTTTCTGGGTATGCTTTGCGTGGCAGTGGTGTTCATGGCAGCCGCCATTCCGCTGGCTGCAGCAGCGGGCGACCGCTGGGGGCGACGTCCGGTGCTGCTGGCGGCTGGATGGGCAGCCCTGCTGTCCGGCTTTCTGCTCTCGCCCATGCTGGGCAGCGGTTCCCCCTGGCAGATGACCGTATTCCTGTCCCTGGAACTGTTTCTGATGGGTGCCGCCTTCGCCCCCATGGGCGCACTACTGCCCGAACTGTTCCCCGCCGAGGTGCGCTATACCGGGGCGGGCGCGGCCTACAACCTGGGCGGCATCCTGGGAGCGTCGTTTGCTCCTTACCTTGCCCAGCAGCTGGTCGATCGGGGCGGCCTGGATTGGGTGGGGGGCTATGTCTCGGCCGCAGCGGCCGTGAGCCTGGGGGCGGTGCTCATGATGCGGGAGACGCGAAACACCCGGTTTTGACCGGGAGGTGTGTTAAATTAACCCGATGAGACTCGCACGGCATGCATCCTCTGACCTGCCCGGCTTACGGGGGAGCTCCCGGTGCCGTAGGGTGTTCTGCTTTCACAATGTCTGGAACAACCCATGACTTGGCTGCAACCGCATCTTTTGAAAGACAAGCGTAAGCTGGTTCTTCTTTTGAGCCTGCTGGTCGGAGCCGGTTTCATGCTCACCTCGGTGGTCAGCTATTTCGTCGCCAAGGCGACGATCCGCGCGTCCATCGTACTCAACGAGTTGCCGCTGACATCAGACAACATCTACTCTGAAATCCAAAAGGATTTGGTGCGACCGATCTTCATTTCTTCGATGATGGCGAGCGATACTTTTCTGCGCGACTGGGTACTCCATGGCGAGCAGGATGTCGATAAGATCACCAAGTATCTCAAGGAGGTGAAAGAACGGTATGGTGCCTTTACCAGCTTTTTCGTTTCCGAACGCTCCAGGATTTACTATCACGCCAGTGGTGTGCTCAAGGTGGTCAAAGAAGAAGAACCACGCGATGTCTGGTATTTCCGTACGCGCCAGTTGCAGGCGCCCTATGAAATCAATGTCGATCCCGATCTGGCCAATCGCGACGCACTGACCATCTTCATCAATTACCGCGCCCTCGACTACGAGGGCAATTTCATCGGCGCGACGGGGGTAGGCCTGACCGTGGATGCCGTACGCAAGCTGATCGACGATTATCAGCAGCGCTACGACCGCAGCATTTACTTTGTGGACCTTAAAGGCAATTTCGTCGTCTATGGCAGCCGTGATCACACTCCTGGCGGCAATATCCGCAATGTGCCAGGCCTGGGCGCGATTGCCGAGCAAATTCTCAAGGTCAGGCATGGGTCGTTCGAGTATGTGCGAGATGGTCACCGTTACCTCCTCAACGTTCGCCTGGTGCCAGAGCTGCACTGGTATCTGTTCGTAGAAAAGGCGGAAGACGAGGCTTTGACCGAAATCCGCCGAACCCTATTCCTCAATTTGGGGATTAGCCTGGCCATCACCCTCGTCGTAGTGGCGTTGACTCATCGCGTCATCGGCCATTACCAGCGCCGTCTGGAGGAAATGGCGACGCATGACAAGCTGACCGGATTAGCCAACCGCCAGGCATTCGATGTGGTCGCCGAGCATGCCATCAAAGCAGCCGACCGCAGCGGAGATCCGCTATCCGCCATGCTGATCGACATCGATTTTTTCAAGAAAATCAATGACACGCATGGCCATGTGGCAGGCGATGTGGTGATTCAGGGTGTGGCCAAAGTGGCCAAATCCTGTCTGAGGGACTCCGACATCCTATGCCGCTGGGGTGGGGAAGAATACATGGTGCTGCTCAAAGGGTGTGATGTAACCCATGCCCGGAGGTTGGCCGAGAAACTCGGTCAGGCCGTCAGGGAAACCGTTTTCCGTCATGATGACACGGACATTACCGTTACGGTCAGCACCGGCATTACACAATATCGACCGGGTGAGAGCATCGATCAACTGATCCAGCGTGCCGATACCGCGCTCTATGAAGCCAAGGCGGCCGGGCGCGACCGTGTCTGTCTGGCCTGATGACTACCGCCAGCCGCTTCCCCCCCGCCATTTTTCTCATGGGGCCGACTGCCAGTGGCAAGACGGGGCTGGCCGTGGAACTGGCGCAGCGCATGCCGGTGGAGCTGGTCAGCGTGGATTCCGCGCTGGTATATCGGGGCATGGACATCGGCACGGCCAAGCCGGATGCAGAGACGTTAAAAACAGCGCCGCATCATCTGATCGACATCATCGAACCGACGGCCAGCTATTCCGCCGCCCAGTTCCGCGAAGATGCGCTGAAGCTGATGGGGGAAATCACGGCGCGTGGCAAAATCCCACTCCTGGTAGGCGGCACCATGCTGTATTTCAAGGCGCTGCAGCACGGTCTCGACGATTTGCCGCAGGCCGATGCCAAAATCCGCGCGCAGATCGAAGCCAGGGCGGCATGGCTGGGCTGGCCGGCGCTGCATGCCGAACTGGCGCGCGTCGACCCCATCACGGCACAGCGACTCGAGCCCAATGATGCCCAGCGCATCGAACGAGCGCTGGAAATCTGGCATATTTGTGGCAAGCCGATGTCTGAACTGCTGACCCGATCTCGGGCCTCAATGCTGCCCTATCGTTTGCTGAAAATCGCCTTGCTGCCTTCCGAGCGGCCGGTGTTGCATCGCCGCATCGCCGAACGCTTCGATGCCATGCTGAAGCAAGGCCTAGTGGAGGAGGTGAAGGCGTTGCGCAGCCAATATCCGCAGCTCGACACCACTTTCCCCGCCATGCGCTGCGTCGGCTATCGGCAGGTGTGGCAGCATCTGGAAGGAAAGATCGATCACGCAACCCTGCGCGAGCAGGGTATTGCAGCGACACGCCAGCTCGCCAAGCGGCAGATGACCTGGCTGCGCGGCATGGAGGATGTACAGCGCATCGATTGCCTGGCACATGACCTGTGGCCACAGGTGCATGAAGTGGTTTCATGTTTCATTTATGCAACAGGTAGATAGAAACGTAAATTAAAGCGGTGTATTAGTTGACAAGCCCGGTTTCCATGCCGTATATAAAAGACAGTGCCATCAAGGGTACATTTCTCATGCCAGCCGAACATACTGACAACACGTTCCAGGCTGCGGAAGACATTTCGCGCCGCCTGATCGAATCCCTCAAGGACGGGGGATTGCGGGTCACCATCGATGCCATCGATCAGCCGGCCTACATGGTCAACTACAATCTGGAAATCACTTGGTTCAACGATGCCGCGCGCCCTTGGTTAGGCGAAACGGAGCGCTTCCCAGAGGATACCCGAGCGCGCCATGTTTTACGACATTTGGCAAAAGGCATCTATGGCGGCAATGCCGACAATCAGACCGTGTTCAACAAACTGCACTGGGAAGCGGGCCATTCGCGCTTAGCGGGTAGCATCCGGGCTGATCAGACCGCAGCAGGTATCGGCGTCAAGAAGGCACCGATTGCCCAGTTCACGATCAGGTTGTGGCGAAACGGGGAGCTCGAAGAGTTCTTGGTCTATGTTTCGTATTTCCGTGAAGGCATGCTGTTCGTGTTCACCCACGACATTGCCGTGCAGGGGGATTTGCTGGGACTATTGGCACAACGCGACGTGGTGATTCGCGACCTGCTCAAGAAGCAGCTCCCCGTGCTGACGGACCTGGCCGTGCTGGTGGCCGATTTGCAGAGTTCCACCCTGATCTGCCTGCAATTGCCGCCGGAGGAATATTTTACCCTGATTAACCAGATGTGGGCTGACATGGTGCCCGTCTTCCGCAGGTATTATGGAACCTACGGCAAACATGTCGGCGATGGCATGGTCTATTATTTCCTGCCGCAACCGGATTGCAATTACCTGGTCAACGCAGTGAAATGCGCGATGGATCTGCGCGCCGAAATGCGCCGCCTCAATCAGGAGTGGCAGCTGCGCAAGAATTGGGATATCGAACTCAAACTCAAGATCGGCCTGCACGCCGGCTCGGAATGGCTGGGGACGTTTCATATCGATAGCAAGGTGGAATTCGCCGTGCTGGGCGACACCATCAACCAGGCAGCCCGGCTTTCGGAATTTGCGCGTGGAGGTACGGTGTGGGCGAGCAAAGCCCTGATCACCCAAATTGCCCAGGAAGAACGCCGTAAGATCCGTTATGGTATCCGCCGTAAAGATCGGGAAGGCGTAGAATCCATCGTAGAGTCGACCTTCTCACCAGTTGGCGCGCTGACCGACTTCGTCAAACCACATGAGAAACTTCAAGACATCGCCGCAATGCCCGTGACGGAAATTTTCGAAATCCAGCAGGATTGAAAAAGCGTCTGCGAGCGTTCCTTGGTGGCCTAGCGGGTGAGTGGGCGTGTTATCCCTCGTGGATCGACCACGAGGAGCGGTGCTACGCCGTCAAATTTTTCAGGCGATGCGCTGCTTCCACACATTCTTCCAGGCTGGCCACCAGGGCGATGCGTACGAAGCCTTTTCCAGGATTGATGCCTTGCGCCTCACGTGCCAGAAAACTGCCGGGTAGTACCGTTACGTTGCAATCGCGGTAAAGCCGTCGGGCGAATTCGGTATCGCTTTCGCCGGTATCGGCCCATAGATAAAACGCCGCTTCCGGCATGGCCACATCCAGCACCTGTCGCATCAACGGGGTGACAGCTTCGAATTTTTCACGGTAGAGACGGCGGTTTTCCCGCACGTGTTGTTCGTCGCTCCATGCCGCAATACTTGCTGCTTGCACGGCCGGACTCATGGCGCATCCGTGGTAGGTTCGGTAAAGCAGGAATTTTTCCAGGATGGCGGCATCGCCGGCCACGAATCCCGAACGCATGCCTGGCACGTTGGAGCGCTTCGACAATGAGCTGAACATGACCAGGTTGCTATAGTCGCGCCCAAGCTGGTGGGCAGCCTGCAGGGCGCCCAGCGGTGGCGCAGTCTCGTCGAAATAGATTTCCGAATAGCACTCGTCCGAGGCAATGACGAAACCGTAGCGATCCGCCAGGTCGAACAGTGCGCGCCAGTCGTCCAGATTCATCACTTTGCCGGTGGGGTTGCCGGGAGAACAGACATAGACCAGCTGCGTGCGCTGCCACACGGCTGCGGGGACGGTGGAAAAATCCATTTGGTAGCCATTTCCTGGCAACGTGTTGATGAAATAGGGCTCGGCGCCGGCCAACAATGCAGCACCTTCATAGATCTGATAGAACGGGTTGGGGCTGATTACGACCGGGTTGTCTTGCGCCGGATCGATGACTGCCTGGGCAAACGCGAACAGTGCTTCTCGACTTCCATTGACCGGGATGATCTGTCGGTCGATGTCCGGCGCCGGGATCCCGTAGCGGCGCGCCATCCAGCCCGCAATCGCCTGGCGCAACGCCTCGCTGCCCAGCGTCGTGGGGTAGTTCGAGAGCCCCGCCAGGTTCTCCGCAAGTGCCTGCTTGATGAATTCCGGCGTATCGTGCTTGGGCTCACCGATCGATAGGTTGATCGGACGATAGGCAGGCGTCGGGGTCACCCCCTGAAATAGGTCGCGTAGCTTTTGGAACGGGTAAGGATGAAGCTTGCTCAGATTGGGATTCATGGCCGCATTATAAACCGCGCGAGCGGGGTTTCTGCTAAAGTTACCGTCATGTCCAGTCCGCCCCGCATGTTTCCCATTTTCGGTCTGCTGTTTGGCGCCATTGTCTGGGGATTGATCTGGTATCCCTATCGCCTGCTCGAACAGGCAGGCATTTCCGGAATTCAATCGAGTCTGTTGACTTACGGTTTTGCGCTGATGGTGGGGGTCTTACCTTTCGTACGTGATTGGCGCCTATGCATGCGCGTACCGCAGGAAGCCTACCTGATCGGAATGTGCGCTGGCTGGACCAATTTGAGCTATGTATTGGCGATTTTGCATGGCGAGGTCATGCGCGTGCTGCTGCTGTTCTACATGGCACCCGTATGGACTCTATTGCTGGCCCGTTTGTTGCTTGATGAGCGGGTGAGCTGGCGGGGATTGGTCGTGATGGCCGTTTCGCTGTCTGGTATGTTAACCATGCTGTGGCAAGGGTCACAGCTGCCTTTGCCGCGAAATCTGGCTGAGTGGCTTGCGCTTTCTTCGGGATTGGCTTTCGCCGCGACCAATGTCCTGACACGACGGGCAGCCCATCTGACGCTGCGGGCCAAATCGATTGCGGTATGGGCTGGGGTGTGTGTACTGACGTTACTGTCACTTCCCCTTGCACCTCCCTTCATTCCCATGCAAGCCATTTCCAGTTCAGGCTGGTTGCTAATGGCAGCCATAGGTGTGGTGCTGGCGATCACCACTTGGCTGGTCCAGTACGGCTTGACCCACACACCCGCCACTCGGGCGTCGGTGATTTTCATGTTCGAATTGGTGGTGGCTGCCGTATCCTCATATTGGCTGGCGGGAGAACACATGACATTACGGGAATGGGTGGGCGGGGCGCTCATCGTCGCGGCCGCGCTGTATTTTGCCTCGGCTGGCACGGGCGTTGGTGCAATGTCACGACCAAGCCATGAGCGGGGCACTACAGCCCGGCGCGCGCACCTTCCTTAGCCAATCGGATCTGGAGCGACAAATCGTTGCGGGAATCCGCATAGCGCAGGGCGTTTTCCTCATCGATACGACCAGCGCTATAGAGCTTGAACAGTGATTGGTCGAAAGTCACCATGCCGATGTCGTTGTTGTTGGCCATGATTTCCTTGATTTCGCTCAACTTTTGTTTTTGGATCAAGTCGGAGATGTAGGGGGTGTTGATGAGGATCTCCATGGCTGCTACGCGCTTGGCATGGATGCCGGGGACCAGTCGTTGCGCGATGATGGCCACCAGATTTAGCGAGAGTCCGAGCAGCAGGCCAGTGCGGACATCCTGTGGAAAGAAAGAAATGATGCGTTCGATGGCTTGATTGGCATTGTTGGCATGTAACGTGGCCAGGCACAGATGCCCGGTTTCGGCATAGGCCAGCGCATGCTCCATGCCACGCATGTCACGCACCTCCCCGATCAGAATGACGTCCGGCGCCTGGCGCATGGCGTTTTTCAGGCCTTCTTCGAATGATTTGGTGTCGATGCCGATCTCGCGCTGATCCACCACCGATTTTTTGTGGTTGTGTATGAATTCGATCGGATCTTCCAGCGTGAGGATGTGGCCACTGCTGTGTTCGTTACGGTAATCGATCATCGAAGCCAGCGTGGTGGATTTTCCCGAGCCGGTGGAACCCACGACCAAAACCAGCCCGCGCGGGCGCATGATGATCTCCTGTAAGACCTTGGGTAATCCCAGTGTTTCGAAGGACGGGATGGTCGTCTTGATATGGCGGATCACCATCGACACTTCGCCACGCTGGCGGAACACATTGACACGAAAGCGGCCGATATCCGGCAATCCCAGCGCAAAATTCATCTCCAGGGTTTCCTCGAACTCCTGGATCTGCTTGGGAGACATCAAGGAATAGGCAATCTCTTTCACCATTCCCGGTGCCATGATCTGGTTGTTGACCGGCATGGTCCTGCCTTCGATTTCGATGTGGATCGCCGCTCCGGTGGAGAAAAACAGGTCGGAGCCGCCTTTTTCCACCATGAACTTGAGGACGGGTTTGATGTCGAGTGCGGCCATTGCATTGTCCCTGTTGGATAGCCCCACAATTGTAAACCAGAATGGCGGGTAAAATGTTCCGGATGCAAGACGTACCATTTGCCTGGCAGGACGGCCAACCCTATTCCCCGCGCTACGGCGACATCTATTTTTCGCGTGACTCCGGCATTGCCGAAACGCGTCATGTGTTTCTCGAGCAAAACCATCTGGCACGGCGCTGGGCGGAGCTAAAGGACGGTGAGATGTTCGTCATCGGGGAAACCGGTTTTGGCACCGGCCTCAATTTTCTGTGCGCCTGGCAACTCTGGGAACAGGTATCACCTGCCTCGGCCCGTCTGCATTTCATCAGCACCGAACGGCATCCGCTCCCCGCCGACGCGCTACGTCTGTCCCTGGCATTGTGGCCCGAGCTGGCAGCATTCGCGGATCAACTGATGTACCAGTATGGCGATCTTGCGCCGGGTTGGCACCGTATGGCGTTTGCACAAGGCCGGGTGATGCTGACGCTTTTGATCGGCGATGTCAACGCGACACTGCCACGCCTCGGTGCGCAGATCGACGCCTGGTTCCTGGATGGCTTCGCACCGGCCAAGAATCCGGAGATGTGGAGTCCACGGGTATTCGAGACCATAGCCCGGTGCTCTGCGCCAGGGACCACTTTTGCCACTTACACCAGTGCTGGGCGGGTGCGTAGGGGACTGGAAGCGGTGGGTTTCAGGGTCGAGAAAGTACGCGGCTATGGCCGCAAACGGGACATGCTACGCGGCACTTATGCGGGTACGGCGACGCCCCGTCAAACCAGCCGTATCGCGCGTGAAGTCATCGTCATTGGCGGCGGGCTGGCGGGAAGTGCCACGGCATACAGTCTGGCGCAGCGGAGCTGGAAAACCACCCTGATCGAACGGCATCCGGCCATCGCGGCCGAAGCCTCCGGAAACCATCAGGGTATCCTGTACGCGAGGATATCCCCCAGCCCCAACCCCTTGAGTGAATTCGCCCTGGCTGGCTATCAGCACGCGCTGCGTGTGCTGGCCACGCGGCTGCCGCAGGGAGAAGATACCTGGCGGCAATGCGGCCTGTTGCAACTGGCATTCGATCCAAAGGAGGCCAAGCGGCTGGAGGGCGTGCGTGACCTGGGGTTACCGGAATCGCTGCTGCGCTGGGTCGAGCGGGACGAAGCCAGCGCACTGGCGGGCGTGGACGTTCCTTACCCCGGTTTGCATTTCGCCGGCGGCGGCTGGGTATCGCCCCCGGCCCTGTGTCGCGCGTTGCTCGACGGGCCGGCGCTCACGGTGTTGACCGGGATCGAGGCGACGCACCTTCGGCAGGATGGGGATGCCTGGGAAGTGCTGCAGCATGGCACGGTGGTGGCACGGGCACCCTGTATCGTGATCGCCTGCGCCGTGCATACCCGCCGTTTCGAACAGACGGCACACTTGCCGCTGCGCTCCATCCGAGGTCAGGTGACCCACTTGCCGGCCACCGCAACGAGCAGACGACTGCGAGCGGTGCTATGCAGCGATGGCTATGTAGCGCCCCCGCGCGCAGGCCTGCATACCCTGGGCGCCACTTATGGCAACCTCGAGGAGACGGTGGAACTGCGCGCTGTCGATCATGCGGAGAATCTGGCCATGCTGGCGCAACTGTCGCCCGAACTGTATCAGGCCCTCGGCGGAGATGGGTTGCAACCGGAAAATCTGGACGGGCGCGCCGCATGCCGCTGCAACGTGCCGGATTATCTGCCTCTGGTCGGGCTGGTCTCACCGATGCAGCCAGGGTTGTATGTCAATACCGGACATGGTTCGCGCGGCCTGATCACCGCACTGCTGTCTGCCGAGGCACTGGCGGCGGAAATTTGCCGGGAGCCGGCGCCGTTGCCGGAAGATCTGCTGCGGGCCATGTCGCCGCAGCGGTTTCTGCGGAAAGTCAAACGCGGATTCCCGCCGGGGAATGCAGGGGCATGAAGGGGATACCGCTTGCCGGAATGAAGGCTTCCAGCAGAAAACTGAACAGCGAAATGAACAGGCTGGCAAAAAAAGCCGTCCAGAATCCGGACAGCTCGAATCCTTTGACCAAGGTGGAAACCAGCATGATCATCAGGGCGTTGATCACCAGCAGGAAACCACCCAGTGTCAGCAGTGTCAAAGGCAGGGTCAGAAACACCACCACCGGCCGTATCACGGCGTTGACCAAGCCCAGCAACAGGGCGGAAAGCACCAGGGCACGGGCATTGGTAAAGGAGATCCCCCTGAACAGAGCGCTCGCCACCCACAGCGCGAACGTCGTCAGGGTCCAGTGCAACAGGAATGAGGTCAGGTGTGCCGTCATGAGGGATGCAGTATAGCACCCAAGAAAAACGGCTTCCGTTGCCGGAAGCCGTGGTGTCGGTTGGCGGAGTGGACGGGACTCGAACCCGCGACCCCCGGCGTGACAGGCCGGTATTCTAACCGACTGAACTACCACTCCGCGTCGGTCGAGCCAGTGACGATGGCTCTCAAAATCGAGGGCTGCCTTGAGGCAGCCCCACATGTTTGGCGTCCCCACGGGGATTCGAACCCCGGTTATCGCCGTGAAAGGGCGGTGTCCTAGGCCTCTAGACGATGGGGACGAGGCCGATTTCGGTGGTGGAGGTAAGCGGGATCGAACCGCTGACCTCTTGCATGCCATGCAAGCGCTCTCCCAGCTGAGCTATACCCCCCTCGAAAAAGGAGTGCGCATCATACGGAAGGCTGACACGCTTGTCAACGTCTTTTTGCCTGTGGCCCATTTAAGAAGCCCATGAATGACCTGCAGCGTAGTCGGTTGGCGGCATTATAAGATTTTGGCTTCAGCCACTACGTTGAGCTTAACGTTCGTTACACTCAACGTTGGCCTACGCTGCAACTAGGGGGGTGTCGTTCCTACCTCCAGCGCCTCGTGATGTATCGTATGTGCTTGGTGTGGGTAAACCTTCAAGCCCTCACAACGGTTTTGGCGGGTTCCTTAAGACTGTTTTCGGGCCTGCAAAGCACGTCGGTGGTATCGAAAAAGGGTGCGGGTCAGCCATTCTTCGAGCTCCGCGTCGTGATCCTGGAACAGTGCGACGATGCGTGATGTGTTGACCACGGGCGTTGTTTCCGTCACCACGGCATGCAGGAGCAAGGGCTGTGGAAGACGTGGACAGGGAAATAGTCGTAGCAGCAAAGATTGGCCAGGGGGTGGCAGCCGGGTATCTTCTTCCCAGCTGATACGGTCGACTTGCAGGCGGAGCGATTTTTCGGCAGGCAGTAAATTTGACTCTGTAGCGAGGTTTGCCACCAACAGCAGAAGAACGTCCAGCTTGGACTCGATGCGATCCAAACGTTTCTGGATGGGGTCCACGACGTCGTGTTCGCTCTCTTGCAGACTACTTTCTAAGGTGGCAAGTGCCTGCAGCAGGGCAATATTGCCATGCCTGCGCATTTCGGTGAGGGCGGAGGGAGGCGTAGGCTCCGGTTTCCAGTCGAATGGAAGAGTGGCTTCGACGATGATCCCGGTTTCGCTCATGTTCCGGCTCTATCCGCGGGTATTGGACTGCGGCTCGAACTGGGTCAAATCGACCCGCGGGGCAGGTTGCCACCCTGGCTTGCGATATTCGGCCACTACATTGGTGAAGATTCCTCCCCGTACGAAAAACTTGGCAATCAAACGCATGAAACGAGGTTGAGTGACAGCAACCAGGTCATCCAGGATGCGATTGGTGACGGCTTCGTGAAAATGGCCTTCATCGCGGAAGGACCAGATGTAGAGCTTAAGGCTTTTCAGCTCGACACAGCGTTGGTCAGGGATGTAATCCAGTATCAGGGTGGCGAAATCCGGCTGGCCGGTCTTGGGGCACAGGCAAGTGAATTCCGGAATTTCCATGTGGATGTGGTAATCCCGCTGCGGTTGCGGATTGTCGAAGGTCTCGAGTTGCTTGCTGGGCTGGGTGGCCATGATGGGATTTTGGGTCTGAATTATCTTGTGACATTCTAACCTAACATTCGGTCGTACCCATTGCTCGGTGATCTCGACGGATGGCGTGAGGGCTTAAACTCGGTGCATGGCTCGAATTTTTCAATCGACCGCGTTTTTGCGTTGCCACGCTACAGATTGGGCCAATGGGGTTTTGCTGGACGGCCGAGCAGGATCACGCCTCGGCCGGGCCCGGGGTTCTGTGGAAATACGATTGACCCAAGCGGAAGAGTTGGCTGCCGGCCGTAGACGGACCAAGCGAGATTTGGCAGGACGTTCGGTAGTTTTGAGGGAGCCTCGAGCAGTAGATTTTGTAGAGGTCGCTCGGCTTGTCACGGTTTGAATGGGTTTCGTTTGCTTCAAAGCAGCACGAAGCTGTCGAGGTTGACGAAAAGTGCGCTGGACTGCCACGATGGTGCCATGTTCTGTTGGGCGCACTTCTGGTACTGCGGTAGGGTAGTTTTTTTCCAAGCTATCTGGATGAATGGCAGATTGGGAATTTGCTGCAAGTTCGATTTTTGCCGTCTCTGCCCAGGGTTCGGCCATTTCTTCGGTAATTAACGAATCCATCCCGGCTGTGGCAACGGTTTCTTCTACAGAGGGCGGGGCTACGTTTTCGCCTACCTCTGAGGCCAACTCTTCATGCTCCTTGTTGTTCAAGGTTGCCACCTCGACCTCATCCGAGGTATCCAGCGCGGCCAAGTTTTCCATGGAGGCGCGCATGTCTTTTGACCAGCCGTCCTGTTCAGTGAGCACCAAATCCTTTTTCAAGGCGGCGATGATTTCATGACGGCTCCAGCCCAAGGCTTCCACCAGCGCCAGCGCAATCGCATCCGCCTCACTCAATTGCATCGGCTTGACGCTGGCCAGAACGATCTGTGATCCGACCAAAGAAGTAGCGGTCGTTGCGGCCGTCGTCGTGAGAGTGGTGGTCGATGTCACCGAAGTCGCTTGTGCCGCAGCGGTGGAGCCATTGAATAGATTGGTAGCTGGGAACAGGATGCCAGCCAGCACCGAAAACAGCAACCGAGTGGCCGAATTCTCGTCATGGTGGCGGCCGATGACATGCCCCATTTCGCGAGCTAACAGCAAGGCGAGGACCTCGTCTCTCACGCCTAGGTTTTGCACACCACGGAAAATCACAATTTTTCCTGATCCCGTGGAGGCGCTTCCAAGGCTTGTTTTATCGGCTACCGAGAAGCTGAATTGATTGACCCGCTTGCGCAAGTCGGGGTACATGTCGAAGGCCGCTGCCGCGAGACGAGCACCCAACCGCTGCACCCGTTCATTGAATTGCTGGTTGCCATCGCATGGCGTACCTAGGCAAGATGGGCCACTTTCACCTGTCATGACAAGCCGGATTCGCATGTCCACCTCGGAATAAGCATCGCTGACGGGTGCTGGCACGGTAAGCTGGCTACGTCCTTGTGGAGAAGTGGCGCACGCTCCGAGCATAAATAGCGCAAGCACGGCAACGGCGATGCGGGAGCCGGAAACATGGGATATCCTCTGATGGCAGAGAAGAAAAGAATCATGTGAATTCGTCGGCACCAAGGGAAGACGCGAACCTTTCCACATCGACATGGCGGTTTGTACATCATACAGAAAAATGGCAAGGCATGTGATTTTCCGGAAAATGAAATGGCGGTAGCGTGCTGCTAAAATGCGGCATCCATGATGTTGGGAGGGGATGCCCACCTTGCGCCTCATTCACCTCAAGCTTGCTGGTTTCAAATCGTTCGTCGACCCGACTACGCTACACTTGCGTGGTCAACGTGTGGGTATCGTCGGACCCAATGGTTGCGGCAAGTCCAACATCATCGAGGCGGTGCGTTGGGTGCTGGGCGAATCCAGCGCACGCGAACTGCGTGGGGACTCCATGCAGGACGTGATCTTCAATGGCACGGCCACCCGCAAGCCGGTTTCCCGTGCCAGTGTCGAACTGCATTTCGACAACAGCCTGGGCGGGGCTTCCGGGCAATGGGCTCACTATGCCGAGATCGCCGTCAAGCGGGTCATCGAGCGAAATGGTCAATCCAGTTACTACATCAACAGTGTCCAGGTGCGGCGGCGTGATGTATTGGATTTGTTTCTGGGGACTGGGGTGGGTAGTCGTGCCTACGGCATCATCGGGCAGAATACCATTTCGCGTATCGTCGAAGCCAAACCCGAGGAACTGCGCATTTTTCTCGAGGAGGCAGCAGGGGTGTCGAAGTACAAAGAGCGCCGCCACGAAACGGAGCTTCGGCTCGAAGACGCCCGAAAGAATCTGCAGCGCGTGGAGGACATTCGCAATGAGCTGGCCAAACAGATCATACAGCTCGAATCCCAAGCCGAAATCGCTACGCAGTATCGTCAGCTGAAGCAACAGCTCGATACCACACAGCAGCTGCTGTGGCTCATGAAAAAGCGCCAAGCCGCGGAAGATTGGGACAAATCCAAGAAACGTGTCGAAACCCTGGCAATTGCCTTGGAGGCCAAAATGGCCACCTTGCGCAAATCCGAAACTACCTTGGAGCAAGTCAGATTGCAGCAGTCCGAGGCGATGCTGCATGTGCAACAGGCACAAGCGGCATTTTATGAAGCGAGCGCGGCACTTTCGTCTGCCGAGCAGCAACTCAAACATGCTCGTGACGAAGTCGGACGCAATGAAACGCGACTGGAGGCGCTGATGGCCAGACAGGCCCGTTTGGAACGGCAACGGGCAGAGTATGCGTCGGTCTTGGCTTCTCAGAAACAGCTTGTATCGGAAGCCGAGGCACGGGCTGCCGCGCTGCAAATGCAACTCGATCAAAGCCGTGCCGTGATCCCGCAGCGGGATGGGCAACTGCTCGATGCTCAACGCGCATTGAGTGCGGCCGAGGCGGAACGAATCCGTTGTGAGCACGCCGTGCAACTGGCCATGGCCAACCTTCAGCATCAACGGCGCCACTTGGACCAGCAACACTTGAAACGGCAACAGTTGGAACGAGAGAAAGCCTCCATCGTATTGCCGGATGCCTCAGAAATCCAACGGAAGGAACATCAGGTGGCGCAACTGGCCCAGCAGCTGGCAATCATCGAACAGGAAATGGCAGCGTTGCAAGCACAAGAGGCGGCTTTGCAACGATCTTGCCACGAGACTCAGCAGGCTGTGCATGAGGGGGCACGTGAGATTGCCCAGGCTGAAGCCAAACTTTCCACTCTGCGCAAGATCCAGCAGGCGGTTGCGGATACCAAGTTGGACGAATGGTTGTCAAAGCAAGGTCTTCGACAGTCGCTGCGCTTATGGCAATTGGTGCGTGCTCATCCTGGTTGGGAAACCGCTTTGGAGAGCGTGCTTGGAAAGCGGTTGAATGCTCTAGTGATGGATGACTCGGTGGGCTCCGTCCGGCTCGAAAATCCTCCTGCTCCCGTCGTGTTGTGTATGGCGGCAACGGCCGAGGCTGCCGTGCCGTTACGCCACGACTGGGTTCCCTTGGCACGGAAGGTCGCGTTGTTGTCTGCGAACGTATCTGCAATCATCCAAGACTGGCTGGCAGGCGTGTACATCGCCGAAAGCCACGATGAGGCTTTGGCCAAGCGCAACGCGTTGGCCCCAGGCGAGTTGCTGGTTTGCCCACGAGGGCACATCGTCAGCCGGACCAGTGTGCAGTTGTACGCACCGAGTTCTGTCCTAGACGGGATATTGGAGCGGCAACGTGAGCTCGACATGCTGATGATGGAACTACCATTGATGCGAGACAGGCAAGGTACCCATGAAGCCGACTTGCAAGTGCACCAGCAGCGTCTCGATGCGGTCAGGACAAAACTGGAAGCGCAGCGCCGTCAGCATAAACAATTCGCCGACCAGTATCAGCAGTTGATGCTGGAAACCCAAACACTGCGTCAGCAGAGACGGCATGCCGAGGAGCGGTTGGAACGGATCGATGGTGAACTGAAAGAACTCGCGCGCATCATCGATCAGGAAGAGCACCGTTTGAAAAACGCAGAGCAGGCGCTGGAGTCCGAACAGGTCAAACTGCCAGCCCTAGAGGAAGCATGTAACGCGCACCGCGCCAAGCTGGGTGCCTGTCAGACCGCACTGACCCAGGCCAGTGAAGTAATGCGCAGTTACGAGCGGCAAGTCCAGGAAGCGCAATTTCACTTGAGAGAATTAAATAATAAAATCATTGAAATAGATAATTATATTAAAGTTTCACTAGAGGAAAAAAGTGAAGTGGACCGGCAGGTGGAAGAAGTGCAAATGTCCTTGGCCGGTCAGCCTCTGGCAGCACTGCAAGCTGCCGTGCACGCCGCCGTCGGGCTGCGCCAGCAACGTGAAGCCGAGATGGCCGCGGCCCGTGATCGACTGGAAGAAATCGAGCGTCGGCTCGTCGAGGTAGATCGTCAACGCATGCAAATCGAACATGAACTCCACCCGTTACGCGATCGACTGGAACAAGCGCGCCTGCAGGAGCAAGAAGCCCGTCTGGCATTCGAGTACTGTGACCAGGCGCTGAAGGACGCTGATGAAAGTGCGCTATTGGCCATGCTGGATCGATCCATTGAACCGCATGAGCTGGAGCATCGGATTGCGCAGCTTCGGCAAACCATGGATCGTCTTGGTGCGGTCAATCTCGCTGCGATCGACCAACTGGAAGCTGCACGCGAGCGTGCTCGCCATCTCGATAGCCAGGCAGAGGACCTGAATGTCGCCATCGCCACGCTGGAGGAGGCCATCCGCCGCATCGACCGTGAGACGCGTGAGCGTTTGCAACACACCTATGATGCAGTCAACCGTAACTTCTCCGAGTTGTTCGCGACCCTGTTCGATGGCGGTCAAGCAAGACTGGAATTACTGGGCGAGGAAATCCTGGATTCTGGCGTGCAGGTGTTCGCCCAGCCGCCGGGCAAGAGGAACAGTACCATCCATCTGCTGTCGGGCGGGGAGAAGGCGATGACCGCCCTTGCGCTGGTATTTGCCATATTTCGCCTCAATCCGGCGCCATTCTGCCTGATGGATGAAGTGGATGCACCGCTTGATGACAGCAACACCGAACGTTTTTGTGCCATGGTCAGGAAAATGTCGCAGCACATTCAATTCGTGTTCGTCACCCACAACAAGATTGCCATGGAAATGGCGCAACAGCTGATCGGTGTGACCATGCAAGAATCGGGTGTCTCTCGTATAGTGGAGGTGGACGTCGAAGAAGCGTTGCGTATGGTAGAGGAGATCGCTTGATGCCTTGAGGTGTCAAGAAAACCTTGAAAAACCGTTGCGAGCGACTTTGGGGCTTATGTGCACGGAGTGCATCGGCCGGAGCCCAACTCCGAGTGTGGCGTAGGCCAACGTAAGCATGGCGAAAGTTGAGCTGCAACGCAACGGCCAGAACCCGAAAAAATCGCGCAACGCCGCCATCCGGCCGTCCAGCAGCGCATTCGGAGGTTTCTCTAGGGTCGTGTACTGGACCTGCCATGACGATTGCGGTAATCGGCAAGCCACTTTGCCAATCGTTATGCGCTTGGCTATAGTCTGCTTCATGGGGATATTGTTTGATGATGGCCCTTCTTGAAAAATTAGGAATCGAAGCATGAGTCAGTTGCAAATCGGCCTGATTTCCCTCGGCGTTCTCATCATCCTAGGGGTGCTGCTGTTCAACTGGTGGCAGGAACGCAACATTCGTCGCGAAATGTACCGCCGTTTCGAAGGCCCCATCGATGATGTACTCATGAAAGAATTGCAGTCATCGGATCAAAAGGCGGACGAAGATTTCCATATCGACCCCGAAGTCGTGGTGGAGCACGAGCAAGCTTCCATGATTGAATGGGCCGTAACTTCTACAGACCCAGCAACGGCCCAGACGGAACAGACCGAGACGGCGCCTGACGACATGCCGGATACCCAACGGGCATCGTCGGACGAGGCTCATTTCATTCCTGAAACCATGCAAAAAACCGGAACGTCCTCCGATATAGCGGCTGCGGCTACCGAGGATTTCGCACCCACGCCGATCCGTCTGAGTGACCCACCACCGGCAGCTCGCGACGAGGTGCGGCTTCCCCCAGAGGTCGATCCCCAGATTGATGAAATTGCCTTACTGGTGTTTCAGAACTCTTTTAGCGGAATGGAAATCCGGAACGCCTTACAGCCCTTGCCCATATTCAGCAAATCGGTGCGCTGGCTAGGGCGTGATGCAAATGGGGCCTGGCATGCCCTGACGCGCGAGCAGGAACAGAACTCATTTTACGCGATTGCCTGCGCTCTTCAGTTGGTGGATCGTTCTGGCCCCGCCAATGGCGAGGACCTACGCAATCTGCATGTCAAGATGGAAGATGTCGCCGATCGGATCGGGGGTAAGATTGAGTGGGTCGAGCACACCGATCCATTACATTACGCTCGTGAGCTCGATCAGTTCTGCCTCGGTGTGGACGTGACGATCAGCCTAAGGCTCATCGCCGGCCCTGACGGCCCATTTGCTGGGACCAAGCTGCGGGGCGTTGCGGAAGCGAATGGCTTGTCACTCAAAGAAGATGGGCGCTTTTATTATCAATCTCCCGAGACGGGTGAGCCTTTGTATGCGCTGGCATGCCTGGACCAGCGCGCGCTGACCACCGAAGTTCTGCGTACCGGCCTGTTGCGTGGCGTGGTTTTGATGATGGATGTGCCGCGCGTACCCAAAGGGATCGAGGTGTTCAACCAGATGGTATTGCTTGGACGCAAATTCGAAACCGTGTTGGGCTGTCGCTTGATGGATGAAAACCAGCACCCGTTGGGGGATGTCGAAATCGATAAAATCCGCCAGCAATTGCGTGTCATATACTCCAGCATGTTTGCGCGCGGCATCATTCCAGGTAGTCCCACGGCGTTACGTTTGTTTTCTTGAATCATGACGGTTCCGCGACAAGTCCAAGAGCGTGCGGCATGGCTGCGTGCGCAGATCGAGCATCACAATTACCTGTATTACGTGCTCGATGCGCCGGAAATTTCCGATGCCGAGTTCGATCGACTGTTCCGGGAATTGCAGGACCTGGAGGCGCAATATCCGGACTTGGTGACGGCGGATTCGCCGACACAGCGTGTCGGAGGACACCCTGCGCGCGAATTTTCCAGCGTCACCCACCGCGTCCCCATGCTTTCTCTCAACAACGCATTCACAGAAGCAGAAGTTGCCGCATTCGACCGCCGGGTGCGTGAGGCGCTGGGACTGGATGTCGTCGAATATGCGGTGGAACCCAAGTTCGATGGACTGGCGATCAGCCTCAGCTATGAAAAAGGTCTGTTGGTGCAGGCGGCGACGCGCGGCGACGGCTATGTGGGCGAAGACGTCACTGCCAATGTGCGCACCATACGCGCTATTCCGATGCGACTGAATGGCGCCGATCCTCCCGCGCTGCTGGAAATACGTGGCGAGGTGCTGATGCTCAAGGCGGACTTCGAGCGGCTCAACCGCCAGCAGCAAGCACATGGCGAGAAGCTGTTCGCCAATCCGCGCAACGCTGCGGCCGGCAGTCTGCGCCAGCTCGATCCGCGTATCACGGCCGGCCGGCCGCTGAGTTTCTTTGCCTATGGGGTCGGCGCGCATGCCGGCATGCCTCCGTGCACCGCACATAGTGAGCTCATGGATTATCTGGAGCGGCTGCATCTGCCGGTTGCGCGGGAACGCCGGGTGGTGCGCGGCCTGGAAGGGCTGTTGGCGTATTACCGCAGCATAGGCGCCCAACGCGACGCATTGCCGTACGATATCGATGGCGTGGTATACAAGGTCAACGACTTGGGTTCCCAGGAAGAACTGGGATTCGTTTCGCGCGCGCCGCGTTTTGCCGTGGCGCACAAGTTCCCTGCGCAGGAGGCATTGACGGTGGTGGAAGCCATCGATGTGCAAGTCGGCCGCACCGGCGCGCTCACGCCCGTCGCCCGTCTCAGGCCCGTGCTCGTCGGCGGTGTCACCGTCACCAATGCGACCCTGCACAACCAGGATGAGATCACGCGCAAGGATATCCGGGTCGGCGACACGGTCAGTGTGCGACGGGCCGGAGACGTGATTCCGGAAGTGGTGCGTGTATTGCCGGAACGGCGTCCTGCAGACGCCCGGCCTTACGACCTGCTGGCTGCCATTGGTCATGTCTGTCCAGTGTGCGGATCCCGTGTGGTACGGCAGGAGGACGAGGCCGTGGCACGTTGCACCGGCGGCTTGTATTGTGCGGCACAGCGCAAGCAGGCCATCCTGCATTTTGCCTCGCGCCGGGCCATGGATATCGAAGGACTGGGTGAAAAGCTGGTCGACCAGCTGGTGGATGGCGGTATCGTTCGCACCCTGGCCGACATCTATTGCCTGGATGTGCCGGTTCTCGCCGGCCTCGACCGCATGGGTGAAAAATCGGCACAGAATCTGGTACGCGCCATCGCCCAGAGCCGTCATACCACGTTGGCACGTTTCATCTATGCCCTTGGCATCCGTAATGTCGGTGAGGCCACCGCCAAGGATTTGGCGCGTTTTTTCGGCAGTTTCGACAAGCTGGCCGAAGCGGACATGGAGACGCTGCAACGCGTGCCCGAGGTCGGCCCGGTGGTGGCGGCGTCGATCGTGAATTTTTTTGCCGAACCCCATAACCGCGAGGTCATTGCTCAATTGCGCGCCCACGGTGTGACCTGGGAAGAAGGAGGGCCAGAAGGGCAGGGCGGGGCACTTGCCGGAAAGACGCTGGTCTTGACTGGAACATTACCCAGCATGACGCGCGAGGAAGCCAGGGAATTGATCGAAGCAGCGGGGGGCAAGGTGGCCGGCAGCGTGTCGAAAAAAACCGATTACGTGGTGGCCGGCAGCGAGGCGGGCAGCAAGTTGGCCAAGGCCCAAGCATTGGGGATTCCGGTCATCGATGAGCGGGGACTGATGCAGCTGTTGGGAAAGAGTGGATGATGCAGCAGGTTTTGTTGGATGAGGTCGTCGGGATTGCAAGACGCGCCGGCAAAGCGATCATGGAAGTGTATGAGCATGGCGTCGCAATCCAGCACAAACAGGATGACTCACCATTGACGCAAGCCGATCTGGCCGCTCACCAGGTGATCGAATCCGGACTTGCCGTCCTGGTTCCGGAATTGCCTCTGTTGTCCGAGGAATCGGCTGCCATTCCCTATGAAACACGTCGCCAGTGGAACGACTATTGGCTGGTCGATCCGCTCGACGGTACACGTGAATTCATCAAGCGCAATGGCGAATTCACCGTCAACATTGCCCTGATACGCCACCATCGTCCGGTGCTGGGTGTGGTGTATGCCCCGGCACTCGATCTGATGTTTTATGCCGCCCAGGGGCAGGGCGCCTACCGCCAGCTGGGCAACAAGGTGGCGACTTCCATCCGGGCCCGCGCATTCGATCCTACCCAGGTGACGGTCGCCGGCAGCCGCTCTCATGCAGACGAGGCCTTGCTGCGCTTTCTCGATCGCATGGGGCCACACATGCTGATCAGCATGGGCAGCTCCCTCAAGATATGCCTCATCGCGGAAGGTCGAGCCGACGTTTACCCGCGGCTCGGGCCCACTTCGGAATGGGACACTGCCGCCGCGCAGTGCATACTGGAAGAGGCGGGTGGGCGCTTGTTCGGGCTGGATGGTGCCCCGCTGCGCTACAACCTGAAGGAATCCCTGCTCAATCCGCATTTCTTGGCCGTCGGGGCCGGCGATCACGACTGGACCAAATACCTATGCTGAACAAAACATGGCCGGCTGCCCTGCTTGCCGCGCTGCCGCTGATCAGTGCTGCGCAAACCACGGTACAAGACTGCCAGGAGGCGATGCGGCACGGCGATTTTACTGCGGCGGCCAGACATGGGCGCGAAGCGGGGGGGTATGACGGGCTGATGTGCGCCGGGCGCGCCCAGCTGGCCCTCTCTGATTATGCGAGCGCAGCATCGACATTTGCCGCGCTCGAAACGTCTGCCAGAGAGCCATTCCAGCAGGCGGTCGTGGCGATTTTCCGGGCGCGATGTGCTCGAGGGCTGGGTCGTGTCGAGGAGGCGCTGGCGCATTATGAGCGCAGTTTGACACTCGCGCGTTCACTCCAATACAAGCAGGCAGTCATGACCGCGCTCAACGAGAGCGGTCAGCTCTTGCAGGCCGGCGGAGATGTGCAGGGTGCCCTGGCCCGGTTCCGGGAAGCCTATGACCATGCTGCCAATGACAATGAGCGTGCCGAATGCCATCATCTGATCGCTTTTGCCCATAGCGCATTGGGCAATCACGACAAGGCGATCGAGCATCAGCTGAAAAGCGTGGTGCT